>NZ_JBTNDL010000012.1:0-70383 GCF_054511015.1 Arthrobacter sp. MDT1-48-3 | reverse complement strand
ACAGCGCCGATGGTACTGCACCCGAGAGAGTGTGGGAGAGTAGGACACCGCCGGACAACACTCCAACGGGAAGGCCCCGCACCACCAGGTGCGGGGCCTTCCCCACTTAAAACCACACACCCCGATGGCGCCGGGCCGGCACGGGGCATCCAGCCACAGCGGTAGGGTCGAACCATGAGTGGATTGTTCTCACACCCCTCTTCGGCGACGGAGCCGGCCGAGCGGGCGGCGTTGCACGTGGAAGTCGCCGTGCCGGCTCCCCGTGATCATGCCTGGGCCGGACTGACCGAGCACCTACATCTGTGGTGGCCCGCGGGGGAGCTGAGCCGATGGGGAGAGGACAGTTTCTTCGATCTGGAGGACAACGCCCTCGTGGAGACGTCGTCGCAGGATGACGAGAACGTCTGGGGTGAGATGGTCGACGGGCAGCCAGGACAATGGCTCGAGCTTCGCTGGAAGCACGTCGGCTCCACGTCGGCCACGCAGGTGCGGATGGAGATGGCGGAGGACGTCGAAGACGCGCTGGACCGCCCGGGTGGAGACCGCACCGCTGGGGACGGCCGAACGGACGACGCACCGGCCGGAACGCGCCTGACACTGATCCACAGCGGCTGGACGGCCGCGGATCCGCAGGACCTCTACGAGTTCTACACGAGATTCTGGCCCGACACGCTCGCTCGGTACCGGCGCTTCATGGGGGGATCATGATGCACGCCTCGCTCCTCGATGAGCTGACGGCGGCCCTGCCCGGTCGCGTGTCGACGACGTCCGCCGACCTGCTGGGATACTCCCGTGATCAGGGGCCGGTCCTGCACCCCACCCTGCCCAGCGCGGTCGTCCGAGCGCGTTCCGTCGAGGACGTGCAGGCACTGCTGCGATGGGCCACCCGCCACACTGTGCCCGTCGTCAGCCGTGGTGCCGGCTCCGGCGTCTCCGGCGGAGCGCACGCGACGCCGGGCAGCGTGGTCCTGTCGCTCGAACTCATGACCAGGATCGTCGAGGTGAACCCCGACGACGAGACCGCCGTCGTCGAGCCGGGCGTGATCAATGCCGACCTCAACGCGGCTGTCGCAGAGCACGGCCTGATGTACGCCCCGGACCCGGCGAGTTACCGCTGGTCGACCATCGGTGGGAATGTCGCGACGAATGCCGGGGGGCTCCGCTGCGCCAAGTACGGCGTGACCCGGGACTCGGTCCTCGCCCTCGACGTCGTCCTCGCCGACGGCACCCTCGTCTCGACGGGGCACCGGACGTTCAAGGGTGTTGCGGGATACGACCTGACCGCCCTCATGACCGGATCCGAGGGGACACTGGGAGTGATCGTGGGCATCACAGTCCGATTGCGGTACCTGCCGCGCGAGGTGCACACGTTGGCGGCCTTCTTCGACGACTTCCCGCAGGCAGCGGCCGGCGTCCTCGCGATAGGTCGTGCCCGTGTGCAGCCCGCGATCCTCGAGCTCCTCGATGGTCGTACCCTCGAAGCGCTCGACGGCGCCCACGGCTCGGACCTCCGGCGACGGGGTGGGTCACTCCTCCTTGTCCGGACCGACGGCTACGGGGCGGCAGCCGAGGCCGAGGCCATCAGATCGGCCCTGGCCGCGCTGGGAGCGAGCGTCAGCGACGAAGGGTCGGATGAGGCCGACCGCCTCGTGGACCTGCGGCGGCACAGCCGCGGGGACGAAGTCGACGACCTGTACCGGGTGGGCGAGGACGTCGCGGTGCCCAAGTCCCGACTGGTCCACTATGTGGCCGATCTGGAGGCGATGGCCGTGCGCCATCGGGTCCGGCTGAAGGTGGTCGCCCACGCCGGGGACGGCAACCTCCACCCGACGTTCTGGGTGGAGCGCAGCGAGGGGGAGCAGGCACGGCAGCGGCTCGAGGATGCGCTGGACGAGTCGGTGCGGCGTGCCCTCGACCTCGGCGGGACGATCACGGGCGAACACGGCGTCGGGCAGTACAAGCGCAGGTGGCTGGCCTGGGAACAGTCGTCGGAGATCCTGGAGCTGCAGGCGCGGATCAAGCAGGTCTTCGATCCGCTCGGCATCCTGAATCCGGGGAAGGCGATCGTCTCCTGATTGTTGCGCCGCAGTTCCGGATGCCGCCTGTCGCCCAGTGATACTGTTCAAGAAATTGCCGGAAAACTCCGTCTTTTTCCATCTCTTCCCCTGGGGGCAGCATGTCTGACAACAATCCCGGATCGCAGGGCAACTCGCCCTACGGCCAGCAGAACCAGCCGCAATACGGCCAGAACCAGCCGCAGTACGGCCAGAACCAGCCGCAGTACGGCCAGAACGAGGGATCGTACGGACAGCAGTCTGCATCGCCCTACGGCCAGCAGGGCCAGTACGGGTCGGGCTCGGGCAACTACCCCGGCCAGCAGGGTTACCAGGGGCAGCCCGCAGAGAACCCGGGCCGGACGCTCGGGATCGTCGGTCTCATTCTCGCCATCTTCCTCGCGCCGATCGGCCTCATCGTCAGCATCGTCGCCTTCGTGAAGTCGCGAAAGGCCGGCATGGGCAACGGACTCGCCCTGGCCGGGATCATCGTCGGGGCGCTCCTGACGATTCTCTGGACGGTCCTGATCATCGTGATCGCCAGCTTCGCGGCAGATCTTGCCCAGCAGATCATCCAGGCGTGCGAGGGCCAGCCGACAGGTACGCCGGTCACGGTACAGGGCCAGCCGGTCGAGTGCCCATAGCGGATCCAGCATGACGAAGGACCGGCAGCCATCGTGCTGCCGGTCCTTTCCTTATGCCTAGTTGTCCCCGTACTCCGAGTCCTCGTCGATGCCGATGGTCCTGGCATCGGCCGTCAGCATGATCTCCGCCTCGTCGCGCCGGTGCCGCAATTCGTCGTCGAGGTAGGACTGCACGGCTTCGGCCATCGGTACGTTCCGGTCCTCGCGCTCGGACATGTACCACCGGTGTTCCAGCACCTCGTGCACCACCTCGGCGGGCTCGAGCTTCCCGCCGAGCTCGCGTGGAACGGCGCGGACGATGGGTTCGAACACCTCGTTCACCCAGAGGTGGGCGCTGAACTCCTCGTCCAGGGTGGGGTTGTTGTCTGCGCGGTAGGCGTCCATGTCGTTCAGGAGGCGCCGCGCCTGGTTCTCCTGCGCATCGAGGCCTGTCAGCCGGAGCAGACGACGGCTGTGGTGTCCGGCATCGACGACCTTGGGCTGCAGCTGGATCTGCGTGCCGTTCGCGGCCGTCTTGATCGCGTACTCCTCGACGTCGAACCCTAGCTCGTTGAGCCGTCGGATACGAGCGCCCACCCGCCAGCGTTCGCCGAGCTCGAAGGACTCCTTCTCGGTCAGCTCGCTCCAGAGGCGGCGGTAACTGTCCATGATCAGCTCGCTCGTCGCGAGCGGGTCCACCTTCTCCTCGATGAGCCCGCCCTCGGCGAGGTCCATCAGCTCGCCTGCGATGTTCACGCGCGCGATCTCGAGGTCGTACTCCCGCTGGCCGGTCGACAGCTCCGGGTAGAGCTCACCTGTCTCGGCGTCGACCAGATAGGCCGCGAAGGAACCGGCATCACGGCGGAACAGCGTGTTCGACAGTGAGACGTCGCCCCAGTAGAAGCCGATCAGGTGGAGGCGTACGAGGAGCAGCGCCTGTGCGTCGATGAGGCGCGTCAGGGTGTCCCGGCGGAGGGTCTGCGAGAACAGGGCACGGTAGGGCAGCGAGAACTTGAGGTGCCGGGTGACGAGGACTGGGTCGAGGTCCTCCCCCTCGGGCGTGGTGCGGCCGGAGATGACGGCGACGGGTTCGACACACGGCACATCCAGGCGCTGGAGCTTGCGGAGCATGTGGTACTCGTGGCGGGCGATGTGCTCGCTGGTCTCCTTGACGGCGATCACGGACCCGCCGAGATGGGCGAAGCGCACGATGTGCCGGGAGATGCCGCGCGGGAGCGCGGCGAGTGCACTCGCGGGCCACTCCTCGAGGGCGATGTGCCAGGGGAGGTCGAGGAGTTCCGGGTCGGTGGCTGCCGCCGTGATGTTCAGGGACCCGAGACTCGGGGCCTCCGCCGAAGCGGGCCGCAGCCGCGGCAGCTTGCCGGTCTGGTCGTAGTCCGTCGGCTCGTCATGCCACTGGGCGTTCGAGGTCTCTGTCATGGTGCTGCCTTCGAGGTAGGGCTGGGATGGTCCTGGTTCAAGGGTAGTTGCCGTTAAACGAAGCGGTGGCGTCCGCCGGGTATCCAGGGGATGCCCGGCGAAGCCACCGCCGTCGTCGTACGTGGTGCGCAGTCCGCGAGGAGCTAGATCGTCTCTGCCAGGCGGAGACCGCTCGTCGTGTCGAACAGGTGGACGTGGCCCTGCTCGGGGCGGACATAGACGCTGTCACCCTTCATCGGCGGGCGGCGGCCGTCGACGCGGACGACCATGTCGTGGTCCTTGCCGTCGAGCGTGGTGTGACCGTAGATGTAGGCGTCGGCGCCGAGTTCCTCGACGACGTCGACCTCGACCTGCAGGCCCTCGCCGGTGCTGCTGAGGACGAGGTCCTCGGGACGGACACCCAGGGTGACGGTGTTGCCGGCGGCCGCGTCCAGGACGCTGCTCGGGACCGGGTAGACGATGCCACCGAAGAGGACGCCGCCGTCGGCCACGGGCAGTTCGAGGAGGTTCATCGCGGGAGAGCCGATGAAGCCGGCCACGAAGACGTTCTTCGGGCGCTCGTAGAGGTTGCGGGGGGTGTCGACCTGCTGGAGGATTCCGTCCTTGAGGACCGCGACACGGTCACCCATGGTCATGGCCTCGACCTGGTCGTGCGTCACGTACACCGTGGTGACTCCGAGGCGGCGGGTCAGCGAGGCGATCTGGGTGCGGGTCTGCACGCGCAGCTTCGCGTCGAGGTTCGACAGCGGCTCGTCCATGAGGAAGACCTGCGGGTTACGGACGATCGCACGGCCCATGGCGACACGCTGGCGCTGACCGCCGGAGAGTGCCTTCGGCTTGCGGTCGAGGTAGTCCTCGAGGTCGAGGAGCTTCGCGGCCTCGCGGACACGCTCCGCACGCTCTTCCTTCGAGACACCGGCGATCTTGAGCGCGAAGCCCATGTTGTCGGCGACCGACATGTGCGGGTAGAGAGCGTAGTTCTGGAAGACCATCGCGATGTCGCGATCCTTCGGGGGGACGTCCGTGACGTCGCGGTCACCGATGAGGATGCGACCGGAGTTGACGTCCTCGAGGCCGGCCAGCATTCGCAGGGAGGTGGACTTCCCGCAGCCGGAGGGTCCGACGAGGACGAGGAATTCGCCGTCGGCGATGTCGATGTTCAGCTTGTCGACGGCGGGCTTCTCGGTGCCCGGGTATAGGCGCGTGGCCTGGTCAAACGTTACCGTTGCCATGGTGTTGGTTCCTTTTCACGGGCAGGTACGTGCCCGACGATCCGTAGTGAATGGAAAGATATTCAGTTGGAGTGCGCGACCCGCCAGCAGTACCGGTGACGTCGGTCACGCTTCCGTAGTATGACACGTTCCCCGGGATGACGCATCCGCCGTCCGCAGGGCCACCAGCTCCTCGAGGACCGCGGTGAAGTCCTCCGGGGAATCGACCGTGAAGGACGCGGCGGTGGGGCCCGGCCCGATCCGCACGCCGACGTCGCCCGGACCGAGCGTGCGCTGGGCGTCCTCGTCCGTGACGTCGTCTCCCGCGAACAGGACCGCCGTGGCGCCCGTCGCCTCCCGCAGCAGGGCGAGTCCCTGGCCCTTGTCCGCCCGGACCACCGAGATCTCGAGGACGCGCTTCCCATCGGTGATGCTCAGCTCCCCGAGTTCCGCGAGCCCCGTACGCGCTGCGCCGACTGCGGCATCGGCGACGTCGTCGGCTGCGGTCCTGGTGTGGAGGACGACGCCGGCCGGCTTGTATTCGACGAGGGTCCCCTGATGCCCCGCCGCCGTCCGTTCCACGACGTCGACGGCTCGCCGCAGGAGCTCCTGCTGTTCCGGGGTGAGGGCCAGGGGTGCGCCGTCGGGTCCGGTCCAGGTCTCGGCGCCATGGCTGCCGATGAGCATGGTCTCGGCCGGAGGCTCCGCGACGATCCGGAGACTGTCGAGGGCGCGGCCGGAGATGAGTGCCGTCGTCGTGTCAGGGAGGGCGGCCAGCGCGCGGAGGGCCGCGGCCGACGCCGGAAGCGCGCGGGCGTCCTCGGCGCGCTCCACCAGCGGTGCGAGTGTGCCGTCGAAGTCCAGCGCGACGAGCAGGTGCGGTGTCGAGGAGAGGGCCCGGAGCGCTGCGCCGAGCCCGGCATCAGTCACCATCGGTGGGGCTCCCGGAGTGGAGGGCGTCGAGGAAGGCGTGCGACCAGCGCTCGACGTCGTTGTGGACCACCTGACGCCGCATGAGCCGCATGCGCCGCATGGCTTCCGCCTTCGGCATCGAGATGGCGGAGATGATCGCGCTCTTCAACCCGTCGATATCGTGCGGGTTGACGAGGATCGCCTGGCGGAGGGTGTCCGCGGCTCCGGCGAACTCGCTCAGGACGAGCATGCCCGTGTTGCCGGTGCGGGCGGCGACGTACTCCTTGGCCACGAGGTTCATGCCGTCCCTCAGGGCGGTGACGAGCATGACGTCGGCGGCGAGATAGAGCGCCACCATCTCCTCCACCGGATAGCTGTGGTGGAGATACCGGATGGCGGTGTTCTTCATGGTGTCGTGCGTGCCGTTGATCCGGCCGACGGCACCCTCGATGTCCTCACGCAGGATCCGGTACTGCTCCACGCGCTCGCGGCTCGGGCTGGCCACCTGGATGAGGGCGGCGTCCTCGACCGTGATGGCGCCGTCCTCGAGCAGTTCCCCGTAGGCCTTGAGCCGGTGGCCGATGCCCTTCGTGTAGTCGAGGCGATCGACGCCGAGGAGGATGTGCTGCGGATCGCCCAGTTCGCGCCGGATCTCCTTCGACCGCTCGATCACGTCCGGACGCTGCGCCAGCTCGGTGATGGACGCGGTGTCGATGGAGATAGGGAACGCCTCGGCCCGCGATACGTAGGCCGACGTGCCGTCGTCGCCTGCAGGCACCTGCACCTGCTGGGCCTTGATCGTGTAGCCCTTGAAGCGGCGCACGCAGCGGAGGAAGTTGCTCGCGTCGCTGGGGCGCTGGAATCCGATCAGATCCGCGCCGAGGAGCCCCTCGATCACCTGCCGGCGCCACGGGAGCTGTGCGTAGATCTCCAGCGGCGGGAACGGGATGTGGTTGAAGAAGCCGATCTTCAGATCGGGCCGGGCCTCCCGCAGCATCCGGGGGACGAGTTGCAGCTGGTAGTCCTGCACCCAGACCGTCGCCCCCTCCGCTGCCACGGACGCGGTCGCCTCCGCGAAGCGCTCGTTCACCCTGCGGTAGGAATCCCACCAGGTGCGGTGGAACTCGGGGGAGGCGATGACGTCGTGGTAGAGCGGCCACAGGGTGGCGTTGGAGAAACCCTCGTAGTACAGCTCCACCTCCTCCGCGCTGAGCGGCACCGGGACGAGGCGCATGTTGGCCTCGTCGAACGGCTCGAGCGTCTCGTCCGGAGCTCCGTGCCAGCCCACCCAGGCGCCGTCGGCCTTCGCCATCACCGGCGCCAGTGCCGTCACCAGGCCGCCCGGGGAACGGCGCCACGCGCTGGCGCCGTGCTCGTCGACGACGCGGTCCACCGCGAGCCGGTTGGACACGACGATGAAGTCGAAGTCGCCGAACCCGCCGTCCGCGGAGAACGTCGGGATGACCCCTGGCGTGGTCGAAGGTTGTGCTGCGCTCAAAACGGGCTCCATCGCGGTAGTTGGTCTTCCCTGTGACTCTATCGGGTCGTGCTCCCCGCGGTCCGGCGTCCCAGGGGGCTTGAAGCAACGGCCGATAAACTGTCGCCACCGCACGGCCGACGAAGAGGACTGATGGCACCCGCACCCGCACGCAAACCGACCAAAGCCGAACGCGCCGCCGCCGGCCGTGAACGCGAGCGCCTGGCGCGCGAGGAGCAGCAGCGCAAGGACCGCCGGAACGGGTTCCTCGCTCGGTGGGGGGTCGTGGTGGCAGCCCTCGTCGTCGTCGCGGTCATCGCCTTCGTGGTGGTCGACACCGTGCGAGGACGGGTCCCCGATGCCGGGCCGGCACCACAGGGTGGCAATGCCCAGGGTGGCATCACGCTCCTGTCGAGCACGGACACGGCGCCGACGGGGACCGACGCGGTCGACGTCGCGACCCTGCCCGGGGAGCCCGCCGCCGAGGGGACGGTGCCGGAGGGCATCACCTCCGTCACCAACGGCCCCTTGCAGGTGGTGGCCTACGTCGACGTCAACTGCGTGCACTGCGCGGACTTCGAGGCGCGGCACTCCGAGCAGATCCTCTCGTGGCTGGACGGCGGCGAGATCACCTTCGAGTACCGGACCGTGGCCTACCTCGACCGCACCAGCAGCACCGAGTACTCCTCCCGCGCTGCGAACGCCGTCGCCTGTGTGGCCGATTCCGCGCCCGAGGTGTACTTCGACGTCAACCAGCGGCTGTTCGCGCACTACGAGCAGGGGGAGCTCGACGATGACGGCCTCGTGGCGCTCGCCGCGGATGCCGGCGCGGGGGACATCTCGTCCTGCGTCGAGGACGGTACCTTCCGGCCCTGGGTGAAGTACACGACCGAGGCAGCACAGGCCGCGGCGGTCGGCGGAACGCCCACCGTGTACGTGAACGGTGAGGTGGTGCCGAACGCCGTCGAGGATCTCGAGACGGCGGTCCAGGCGCAGTTGGATGCGCGCGGCTGATTTCCCGCGGTGCCGGGGCTGGGCTACCCTTATTGAGCGCTGGCGTCACCTCCCCCTCGGGAGGGCGGCGGCGCCGCTGGCCAGGTCAGCACGCCTCCTTAGCTCAGTTGGCCAGAGCACCGCTCTTGTAAAGCGGGGGTCGTCGGTTCGAATCCGACAGGGGGCTCCATCCGAACCCTCCTGACCAGCAGAACCCCCGGCAGGAGGGTTCTGCCATGTCAGAGCTGCCCGTCTCGGCAGCCGGCTGCAGCCGCGCATGCCTGACGGCGTCCTCGGCGCGCTTCGTACAGTTCGACGGCGTCCCGCTCAGCGATCGTCCGCAGGCCGGTTCCGGTCGTCCTTCCCCATCCCCGCATCGCGGGTCGGCCGATGGGACGACGTCGTGCGTCGCCGTTGCTCCGCGACGCTCTGCCTTCGGTGGAGGCTCGCGAGTTCTCGCTCCATCTTCCGGTAGCTGAGCCAGCGCCGTTCCTCTGGCAGGCCCGACCCGATGGCCGCGTGCACGGCGCAGCCCGGTTCGCGGTCGTGGGCGCAGTCCCGGAAACGGCAGTCGGGGAAGAGCGCCTCGATGTCCCCGAACACCTCCGACAGCCCGTCCTCGGCGTCCCACAGGGCGAACCCCCGGAGTCCCGGCGTGTCCATCACGACGGCGCCGTCGCCGAGAGGAACCAGCTCCCGCGCCGTCGTCGTGTGCCTGCCCCGGCCGTCGCCGGCCCGCACCGCTCCCGTGTCCTGCCGGTCCTCGCCGGTGAGCGCGTTGATCAGGCTCGACTTCCCGGCGCCGGACGGCCCGAGAAGGGCGAGTGTCTGCCCTGTGCCGATCCGCCCGCGCAGCTCCTCGAGACCGTCGGCTGCCTCCGCCGACGTCGTGAGTACCTCCACGCCGCGCACGCGGGCGATCGTCTCGGCGACGACGTCGTCGAACCGGGTGCTCAGATCGGCCTTCGTGAGGATGACGATCGGCACGGCACCCGAGTCCCAGGCCGCGACGAGGGTCCGTTCGAGTCGATTGGTCGACAGCGGCCGGTCGAGGGGGACGACGACGCCGACCAGGTCGATGTTGGCGCCGAGGACCTGGGCCTGGGACGAGGGGTCGAAGGCGCGCTTGCGCTGCAGGGTGGACCAGCGGGGCAGGGCACACACGACGGCCGGGGACCCGCCGTCGTCCCGCACCCCGACCCAGTCGCCGGTGACGAATCCGCCGTCGCCGTCGAGGTGGAGGAGACCCTGCGGCCGGGCGAGCAGGACGCGGCCGCGATCGGCCCGGATGACCCGGGCCGGCAGTGTGCCGGCTGTGGGTGCGAAGGAGGAGAAGAGACCGTCGACGCGGTCGGTGAAGCCGTACTGCACGAGAGTGTCCAACGTAGGTCCTCTGCTGAGGGCCTCCCACGGGCGCGGCTAGTGCGGGAGAGGGAGGGAGGCGGGGCGGATCAGGGCGGCGCACTGCGCAACGTCAGGGACCATGACTCCACCTCCTCCTACGGATCGCGGCTCGGGGAACCGGCGGACCCCCATGCTAGTCCTGTCCGTGGTGGTGGGACCAGGACCGGAGACGATCAGGCGGAGGTCTTGTCCGCCTTCGCCGCGGCCCTGCGCTCGGCCCTGCGCCTCTCCCGGGCCAGATCACGCCGGAACTTCTCGTCGTCGACCGCGGCGTTCCGGCTCATCCCCATCACCCACACGACGATGAGGACCACCGCGAGCAACCAGACGACGATCCCGGCGCCGAGGAGGAGGGCGATCTGCAGGACTGTCATGGCACTCCTCTCGTCATGGGCGGCCGCGAACACAGGTGCTCCATTGTCCCAGAGTGCGGGCGGTGTGTCAGGTACTGCTCCCGCGTCGGGGTCCGAACGCCCCGTGGACGTGTCGGTGTCAGCCGCGCTGGTCGGGGCCCTGGGCCTCCACCTGTTCCGCCTCGCGCTCCTCGGTGCCGGCGGCCGAGGTGGTCGGTCCCGGTTCCATGCCGTCGCGCTCGCGCCAGCCGCCCGTGCGGTAGGCCGGCGTCCCGACGGCAAGGACCATCAGGGTGAGTGACACGGCGACGAGCATCACGCACACCATGGCCACCGAGTCGCCGCCGAGGAGACCGACGAACGGGCTGACGAGTCCCGCCACCCCGGACTGGAGTGAGCCGATGACGGCGGCGGCGGTGCCGGCCATGTGCCCGTAGTTGTGCAGTGCGAGGACCGAGGCGTTCGCGGGGATCATGCCCTGCGTCCCCAGGACGAGCCACAGGCCGGCGACGAGTCCGACGATTCCGCCGAAGCCGGTGAGCGCGATGGCCAGGAGGACGAGGGCGCAGACCATCTGCACGATCACGGCGATCCTGAGGACCCGGATCGGTGCGGCGCGGCGCACGAGGGCCGCATTGAGCTGGGCCGAACCGACGATCGCCGCGCCGTTGAGCGCGAACACCGCGGCGAACTGTCCCTGGTCGAGGCCGTACTCGTCCTGGAAGACGAAGGGGGAGCCGACGACGTAGCTCATGATCACGGCGAGCCCGAGGCCGGGAATCACCGCGAGGGCCATGAAGTGCCGGTCGCGGAGCAGGGCCGCGTAACCCCCGGCGACCTGTCGCGGGTTGCCCGGGCGCCGCTGGTCCCGCGGCAGCGACTCCGGCATGAACCTCCAGACGATCAGGACGAGGAAGAGCCCGATCAGCGCGAGCGCGTAGAACACGGCCCTCCACTGCCACGCACCGGAGATGGCCTGCCCGACGGTCGGCGCGAAGAGCGGCGCCACTCCGATGACGAGCATCAGCCGGGACAGCAGCCTGGCCGCGTCCGAGCCCACGAAGCGGTCGCGGATGACGGCGATGGCCACGACCGACGCGGCGGCATTGAAGAAGCCCTGGCAGACGCGCAGCCCGATCAGCGTCTCGATGTCGGGTGTGATGGAGCACAGGACGGACGTCACGACGTGCAGTGAGATGCCGATGAGGAGCGGCAGGCGCCGTCCGAACCGGTCGGAGAACGGTCCGATGACGAGCTGGCCCACGCCGGCCCCGATCAGCATGCCGGACATCGTGAACTGCGCTGCGGCCTGCGTCGTCCCGAGGTCCTCCGCCACGACGGGCAGGGACGGGAGGTACATGTCGGTGGTGATCGCCGGCAGCGCGGCGAGGGCGCCGAGCATCAGTATCCACTTGATGCTCGAGCGCCGTGTCGGAATGGTCCCGGTTCCTGCCGTCCTCGCTGTGCTCACCCTGAAACCCTAGGCGGATCGTTGACCGACCGAACAGGTCTTTGGGGAAGGCTCTTCATCGGATGCTCCTTCTGGACAGGGATCGTGTCCGGGGCTAGCGCGCCGGCAGCCGGTGCAGTTCGGCCTCGACCCCTCGTGGGTCGATGACGGCGGTCATGTAGGTGCAGAACGGCTGGCGGCGCCGGTCGGTGGGGGAGCCCGGATTGAGCAGCCTCAGCCCGGAGTCGGCGGAGGTGTCCCACGGGATGTGGCTGTGGCCGAACACCAGGACGTCGACGTCGGGGTAGAGCGCAGCCATGCGTGCTTCGCGCCCCTGCTTCTGGCCCGTCTCGTGCACGACGGCGAGGCGTACGCCGTCGAGCTCCGCCCTCGCGACCAGGGGCAGCCGCGCCCGGAGGCCGTCGCCGTCGTTGTTGCCGTAGCAGGCGATCAGGTGGTCGGCGCGGGACTCCAGTTCGTCCAGCAGGGCTTCCTCGGTCCAGTCCCCGGCGTGCACGACGACGTCGGAGGACTCCACGGCGGCCCACACCTCCGCGGGGAGCTCCTTCGCGCGCTTGGGCAGGTGCGTGTCGGCCAGCAGCGTCAGGGTGAGGGGCATGCAGCCATTGTCGGTCGTCACCCCGTACCAGTGACAAGTGAAGGGCCCTGTGCCATGCTTTCGTAAGCACGCTTACTAATGATGCGGGACCCGCGAGGAGGCAGCAATGCAGATCGACAAGTCGCAGATCATCGAACTGTTGAAGAGCCAGGGCAAGGACGACCACGCCGACCAGGCAGGGTCCGAACTCCCGGACCGGGTGGATCCGGAGCAGCACGCGGACCTCCTCGCGCGGCTCGGCATCACCCCGAAGGATCTGCTGGGCAAGATCCCCGGCCTCGGCGGCTTCGGCGGTTAGACACCCCGGCGCATGGGCGCCACCAACGAGTGAAGGAGCCGGTCATGGATACGAGTCAAGTGGTGTGGATCGTCGTCGGGGTCGTCGTCCTCCTGGCCGTCATCGCCCTGGTGGCACTGCTGCTCCGCAAGCGCGGCACCGCCCAGCGGGAGCGCCGGCAGGAAGAGGACCGCCACCGGGCCGCCGAGATGCGCGAGCAGGCGAAGAACACGGAACTCGAGGCACGCGAGCGTGAGGCGAAGGCGACGATGGCCGAAGCCGAGGCGCAGCGTGCCGAGATCGAGGCCGAGCGGCTTCGCCGACAGGCCCAGGAGAGGCAGACGGATGCGCAGGGGCTTCGTGAGAAGGTGACGCACCACCATCAGGAGGCCGACTCGATCGATCCCGACATCCCGAAGGACGGCGATCCGCGACAGGGCCGGTGATGATCGGCCGGTCGGGACAGGCACGATGACTGCCACGGTGACTGACACGGTGACCGTGGTCATCACGGGTGCGTCGAGCGGTATCGGCCGGGCGACGGCGCGACTGTTCGCGGCGGACGGAGCCCGGCTCGTCCTCGCCGGGCGCGACGCGCGGACGCTGGAAACGGTGGCCGCCGAGTGCCGCGGCAGGGGGGCCGCGGTGATCGTCGTGCCCACGGACGTCGGCACCGAGGACGACGTCGACCGCCTCGCCGACGCCGCCGTCCGCACGTTCGGCGGTATCGACGTCTGGGTGGGCAACGCCTCGCTGTACAGCTTCGGCACCTTCGAGCAGACGCCATCGGAGGTCTTCGACCGGATCATCGACGTCAACCTCCTGGGCCAGGTGTACGGGGCGCGTGCAGCCCTGCGGGTCTTCCGCACCCAGGGCCGGGGGGTCCTGGTGTCCGTCGCGTCGGTCTACTCGAGAATCACCTCGCCACTCGTCGGCCCCTATGTCACCAGCAAGTTCGGGCTCCTCGGTTTCCTGGAGGTGCTCCGGATGGAGCTGAGGGACGCGCCCGGGATCCACGTCTGCGCCGTCCTGCCGGCCACGATCGACACACCCATCCACCAGCATGCGGCGAACTACACCGGTCATCCCGTCCGCCCGCTACCGCCGGTCACGGACCCGGTCCGGGTGGCCCGGGCGATCGTCCGCGTCTCGCGCCGTCCCCGCCGCCTGGTGCAGGTGGGCCGGATCCAGTCGGCATTCGTCTACGCCCGGGCGCTGGCACCGGCCGTGTACGAGCCGGTGGTCGCCCGCGCCTACCGCACGCTCGCGGTGAAGAAGGGCTCGGCGGCGGCAGCGCCGGGCAACCTGTTCGAGCCGGACCGGACGCTCACCGGTGTCACGGGCGGCTGGCGGCTCCTGTCGTGGGTCCGGCGCACTCCGGGCGGCTGATGCCGGTGTGGGCAGCGGCCTGCCGGGCCGGCGGGCACGGTTGCCGCACAGCATGCCCCCCCGGGGCGCTGTCAATGTGAGGGACACGACGTTCGCCCGCGAGCGTCGCGCCACGGGCGCACCTCCATAGTTGAGGTATGAATCAATGGCAGGGCCTCCTGGCGCAGTGCGCCCGGGGTATGGGGTTCGATCGCGGGCGCAGACGGGCGGCCTACGCGCTCGCGGGAGTCGGGGTCTTCTGGGCTGTGGGGCTGCTCGGCGGTCTGCGGATCCTGCACACCGCGTCGTCGCCCATGACCACGCTCGTCCTCCTGTACGTGATGCTCGCCGTCGTCGCGCTGTCCCTGGTGGTGGCGGCAGCAGCCGTGGCCGAGCTCGGGCGGCAGGCCGCCGAGAGGCGCCGGCGCTAGGCACCGACGCCTCCCCGCCGCGGGGGCCGGCTAGCGGGTGACGACGACGTGCTCGTTCGGCACGCAGTGCGTCATCGTCAGGCCCTCGACATCCCGCGGACCGTTGCTGCCCAGGTTCTTCAGGCGCTCCAGCTCCTCCTCGGACAGGGTCTGGCTGGCGAGCGGCGGCAGGTCCTTCACGTCGGCCAGGCCGACCCCGAGTCCCTCGCCGACGCGGGCCCCGAGTTCGTCGTCGACCAGGTAGAAGTGCCAGACCATGCGCTCCTGCACCGCACGGGCCGCCTGCCCGATCAGCGTCACGAAGTTGGCGATGAGATCGTCCTTCTCCCACTGCTCGAGCAGCTGGTACCGCTGGCCCGCCTGCAGGTAGTCCTGGGTGAGCGGGATGCGCTGGCGGGTCAGGCGCCCGGAGATCTCCGGGCCCTGCTCGTCATGCGTGGGGTACTCGCCCTCCCGGAGGCCCCCGGTGATCGACGGCTCGTAGTTCACGTGCGGGTTCTGCCCCGGAGCGAGGTCGGTGCCGTAGGACATCTGGCCGCCGCGCTGGTTGGTGTGGACGGGGGCGTTCTTGGCGGAGTTCACGGGCAGCTGCAGGTAGTTCGGGCCCACCCGGTAGCGCTGCGTGTCGCTGTAGCTGAACGTGCGTCCCACGAGCATCTTGTCGTCGGAGAAGTCCAGTCCGTCCACGAGCACGCCCGTGCCGAAGGAGATCTGCTCGTTCTCGTTGTGGTGGTCGGTGACGTTCCGGTTGAGCGTCATGGTCCCCACGAGCTTCGGCTCGAAGTCCTGTTCCGGCCAGGTCTTCGTGTCGTCGAGCGGATCGAAGTCGAGTTCGGGGTGGTCGCGGTCGTCCATCAGCTGCACGTACAGGTCCCACTGCGGGTGGTCACCGCGCTCGATGGCCTCGTAGAGGTCCCTCGAGGCATGACCCAGGTCCGTCGCCTGGATGTTCGCGGCGTCCTCCTCGGTGAGGCTCCTCACCCCCTGCCGCGGCTGCCAGGTGTATTTGACCAGCTTGGTGTCACCGTCCGCGTTGACCCACTTGTAGGTGTTCACCCCGAAGCCCTGCATGGAGCGGTAGTCGGCCGGGATGCCGCGTGGGCTGAAGAGATTCACGAGCATGTGCATGGACTCGGGCGTCTGCGACATGAAGTCGAAGATGCGCGCCGGGTCCTGCCGGAAGGTGATGGGATCCGGTTTCAGCGAGTGGATGACGTCGGGGAACTTGATGGCGTCGCGGATGAAGAACACGGCGAGGTTGTTGCCCACGAGGTCCCAGTTGCCGTCCTCGGTGTAGAACTTGACGGCGAAACCGCGCGGATCGCGGGCCGCCTCGGACGAGTCCCTGCCGCCGATGACGGTCGAGAAGCGGATGGCGACGTCGGTCTTCTTGCCGGGCTCGGAGAACAGCTTCGCGCGCGTGTACGCGGCGATGGGCTCGTCGCCCCACATCCCCGTCGCCTCGAACTCGCCGAACGCGACGAACCCGCGGGCATGGACCACGCGTTCGGGGATGCGCTCGCGGTCGAAGTGGCTGATCTTCTCGAGGAACTGGTAGTTCTCCAGGGTCGCCGGGCCCCGGGCCCCGACCGTGCGGGAATTCTGGTTGTCGTAGACCTGGTGGCCCTGGCGGTTGGTCAGTACTGCGCGGTCATCGCCCTCGGCGGGCGGCTGGCTGGCGACATCGGTCATGGGGTTCTCCTCACAGCGGCCTCTGGTTCCCTGCGGCGACGAGGGTCGGCAGCGCCCCGCACCGGATTTCGACGCTACCGAAGGCCGGGACGGGCGGCAACCACCGTATCGGCCTGGCCGTATCGCTTCCCATGGGCGGTGTTAGGCCCCTTCAGGTCCCTGCTCGATCTCGGCGTACCGCTGCAGCAGGGCGGCTGCCCCGCTCTCCGGTTCGCCGGCCAGAGCGGTCCGCATCGGGTCCAGCTTGGCCTCTCCGGCAGGGAAGGGCGGGAGGAGGGGTACGTCCGGGTCCGTGACGACATCGAGCACGAAGGGCCGGTCGGCAGCGAATGCCCGCCGCCACGCGTCGGCGAGGGACTCCGGATCCGCCACCCTCACGCCGTCGAGCCCGAGCAGGCGCGCATGCGCCGCGAAATCGACGTCGGGCAGGGCCTGGCTGTCCTCGAAGCGGGGTTCGCCCTCCATCTCCCGCTGCTCCCAGCTGACCTCTGCGAGGTCGCGGTTGGACAGGACGCACACCACGAAGCGGGGATCCGGCCAGCTGCGCCAGAGCTTCGCGACGGTCACGAGTTCCGCGAGACCCGCCATCTGCATGGCGCCGTCACCGGCGAGCACGACGACGGGGCGCCGGGGGTGGGCGAGCTTCGCGGCGATCCCGTAGGGGACCCCGGCACCCATGCAGCCGAGCGTGCTGGACAGGTGGGCGGGCACCCCGCGGGGCAGCCGGAGCTGCCGTGCGTACCAGTAGACGCAGCTCCCGACGTCGACCGCGACCTGCGCGTCGCCCGGCAGCACGGCGTCGAGTTCGTGCACCACGCGCTCCGGGTTCACGGGACGGGCCGGCACCAGGGCCCGTTCCGTGGCGATCCGGTGCCATCGGCGCACCTGCTCCTCGACCTCCCGGCGCCAGCTGTGGTCCTGCTGGCCGTGCAGCAGCACCAGCAGGGCGGTCAGGGTCTCCGCCGCGTCACCGTTCAGTGCGACCTCGACGGGGTAGCGGTTGCCGATGGCTTTCGGGTCGATGTCGATCTGGACGGCACGGGCCTGGCCCGGCGCGGGGTAGTACTCGGTCCAGGGGTCGTTCGATCCGATGATGAGCAGGGTGTCGCAGCTGCCCAGGAGGTGGGCGCTCGCCGTGGTCCCGAGGTGCCCCATGGTGCCGGTGGCGTGGGGCAGCGATTCATCGACGTAGGGCTTGCCGAGCAGGCTCGTGGTGATGCCCGCCCCCAGCCGCTCGGTGACGGCGAGGACCTCCTGCTGGGCATGGGCAGCGCCCTGCCCCACGAGCACCGCGATCTTCCGGCCGGCGTTCAGGACGGCCGCCGCGTCATGCAGGTCCGTCTCCCGGGGCGACACGCAGCCCATGGACCACACGGGCGACGACGGCACCACGCCGTGCTCGTGGGGTGTCCTGGGAGCTGGAGCCTGCTGGACGTCGTGCGGGAGGATGACGACGGCGGGCGACCGCGTCGCGAGAGCTGTCTTGAAGGCGCGGTCGAGGACCATGGGCAGCTGCTCGGGGCCAGCCACCTGCTGACGGAACTCGGAGGCCACGTCCTTGAACAGGCTGAGGAGGTCGATCTCCTGCTGGTACGCAGACCCGAGCACCGTCTGGCTCTGCTGCCCGACGAGCGCTACGACGGGCACACTGTCCATCCGCGCGTCGTACAGTCCGTTGAGGAGGTGGACCGCGCCCGGCCCCTGGGTGGCGGTGACGACCCCGACCCCGCCCGTGTACTTGGCGTGTGCCACGGCCATGAAGGCGGCAGCCTCCTCATGGCGCGCCTGCACGAAGGCCGGACCCCCTGCCCGCCGCAGTGCACCGAGCAGGGGGTTGATGCCGTCACCGCTGTAGCCGAAGATCCGGTCCACACGCCATGCGGTGAGGTGGCGGACGAGGAAGTCGGCCGCCGTGTCCTCCGCCACCGGCTAGACCGCTGCCGGCACTTCGGGGCCGGTGGGCCAGCGGAGGAGGGCGGCGATCGGCTTCTCCTCGAGGGCGCCGGACGGATACATGGTGACCTGGGCGTCCGTGAGTGCGGCAGCGCGCAGCAGCGCGGCCACGGCGGGCACGTGGCCGAGCACGCCGGCACCGGCGGTCTCGGCCTCCGACGCCGCGACCCATGGCGCTGCATCGAGGGCCAGGAGGGTCTCGCCGTCCCAGGCCGTGGTCTCGAGGAGCAGGGATTCCACCTGCGCCTGCTGCAGGGCGGTGATGACGGCTCCGCGACCGATGGCGGAGGTCCTCGTGCCCTGGCCTTCCTTCTCGGCCAGACGCTCCAGGAGGGTGTGCTGCCGGTCGGCCAGCGTGAGCGCCACGAGCTGCTGGACCTGCTCGAGGAACGTCTCCTCGTCCGCGCCGTCGGCGCGCGTGTTGCTCTCGATGATGCTCAGCTTGGCCCGGGACTCCTGCGACACCTCGTCATGGACCAGCTGCCGCGCGCGGATGTCACCCGCCACGATGATAAGCTGCGCGTCGTGCTTGGCAGCGATGCGGTCGATCTCTGATGCGACCTCGCGGGAGTTCATCTTCCAGACCTTCTCGGCATGCTGCTGCATGCGCCTGTGCGCCCAGCCGCCGCTCCCGAGCTTGCGGGTGTGGTCGGTGTCCCCCTCGACCGTCGTGTCCGGTCCGCCCGCCATGAGGTGGGCCTCATCGCCGTCGGCATACCGCAGGTACACCTCACCGCCGTGGTGCCCGACTTCGGCCACGATATAGGCGAAGTCCTCGGGCGTGTGCCGGACGAGGGGAGTCAGGTCGGGGATCGGGCCGGTCGCGGTCACGGTCAGGCCCACCAGGTTCCCGGGGAGGAACTCGTTGACCACGGCCTGTCCGTCGTTCACGAGGAGGTAGCGCGTCACCGGGTCGGGCAGGCCCTTCGCGGTGGTGCCGAGCGCGGCGACCGCCGCCTCCACGTCCTGTTCCGGAGCACCGGCGTCCTTCATCTCCTGGGCGACGCTGCGGGGGAGGATCTCGTCGTTGGCCAGGCCGTCCACGGTACCGGTGCTGCCCTCCACATAGATGGTGGTCCATGGGCCGGGCCGTTCGAACAGATGGGCGTGGTCTTTGAGTACGTGCGTCACGAAGATCCCCTGTCATGTCGGTGGTTCGTCCGGCGCGAGTGTCAGCGCCGGAATACTAAGGACACTTATGGTCTATCACCCGGGGCTGGTTGCTGAGAAGGACCGATTGGTCTGCCCCCGGGCTTGAAAAACGCTCGGCACGCGTGGGCGGCGGCGGGTAGCGTGGGTGCATGCTCACAGTTCCCGAGAATTTCCCACCCGCCTACGTCAGCTATCTCGAAGCCCAGGACGAGGGCTTCGCCGAGACGGTGCTGATGGTCATGAAGCAGTCCGTCGCGGAGGGCAAGCACGGCATCCTGATCAGCAACCAGGCTCTCGACCGGGGAGCCGAGACGTCGAAGGAGATCCCCTTCGGCGAGGTCGTCGAGGGCACGCGCTGACCGGAGGTCGGTAGCGCCCTCCCTGGCGCGGTCCGGAACGGGTCCTGGTCGCTACTTCCCGGAGCTGTACTGGTCCTCGGAGTCCGCTCCCTCGGCCGGATCCTCGGGGTGCACCCGGATGTCCTCCGGGTTCGCGTCCGAGTCGCCCTCGGCGGGGGCCTCGTTGTGGATGCGGTCGTCGTCGCTGGGATTCTCTGACATGCACTCGTCCTTTCGGTTCCAGGGAAGGTAAGTCCCCTTACTGTCAGTCTACGGATCGGGCGCCGCGAGCATAACCCCGGTACCCGGCACGTGACGCGGCGTCGTCAGCATGCTTACGATCGGGTGGTGCACGAAGAGAAGGGCAGCGCCCTCCGACCCCAGGACCGACCGAGGGCCATCGCCTGCTCGGCCCTGGCCGGCCTGCTCGCACTGGGTCTGGGCCTCGGCGCCCACCTGGTGTCCGGCGGCGCCATGCCGAGCGCGGCGATCCTCTGCGGGCTTGCAGCGCTCGCCGTGCTCGTCGCCGCCATCGCAGCGCAGGCGCGGCTGCCCGGATGGGCGGTGCTGCTGCTGCTCGGCGTGTCCCAGCAACTCCTGCACTGGCTCCTCGGCGGGCTCGCGGGCGCCGTGGACACCTCGGGGGTACCCGCGCCCGGGCAGGGCCCGCATCACGACGGGAACGCGCCGGTAGGGGTGGAAGGCGCACCGGGGCACTCGCCCGAGGTCATGCTGATGCTCCATGCGCACCTTGCGGCCGCGCTGCTGGTGGGCTGGGCCGTGGCCCGATACCCGCGCAGGGCGGAGTCCGTGGCGCGCCGGCGACGGCAGGGATCCGCGACGGAAGAAGGCGCCCCCGTCGCCTGACGGGAGCGCCTTCCGGCGGTGCTGGTGGTCAGTTGGCGTCGGCGGAACCGTCGTAGAACGGGTAGTCCGTGTAGCCCTCGGCGCCGGTGGAGTAGAACGTCGCCGGATCCGGTTCGTTCTCCGGCAGGTTCTCCTGCCAGCGGCGAGCGAGATCGGGGTTCGCGATGGCGGGACGGCCGACGACGACCGCGTCCCCCACCCCGTCCTCGAGGATGGCGATGGCCTCCTCGCGGTTGGTGATGACGCCGAAGCCGCTGTTGATCAGGACGGGGCCACCGAAACGCGAGCGGAGGTCCTGGATGAGAGCACCCGTGGGCTCGGCGTGCAGGACGCTGAGGTAGGCGAGTCCGAGCGGCGCGAGGGCGTCGACGAGTGCCCCGTAGGTCGCATGGACATCGGCGGCCTCGGTCTCGAGGGCGTCCTGGATGTTGTGGGCGGGCGAGATCCGCAGGCCCACCTTCTCCGCGCCGACCTCCGCCGCGACGGCGGTGACGAGTTCGATCACGAACTGTGCCCGCTTCTCGGCGGACCCGCCGTAGGCGTCCTCGCGCCGGTTCGACTCGGGGGAGAGGAACTCGTGCAGCAGGTAGCCGTTGGCTCCGTGCAGTTCGACGCCGTCGAACCCGGCGACGTCGATCGCCTTCCGTGAGGCCGTGACGAATTCCCCGATGATGCCCGGGAGTTCCTCGGTGGTGAGTGCATGCGGCACGGGGTAGGGCTGCTTCCCCGTGCTGGTCCGGGTCGTCCCCTCGATGGCGATGGCGCTCGGAGCCACGACCTCGTAGCCGCCGTTCGTGTCGGGGTGCGTCACGCGCCCCGCGTGCATCACCTGTGCCACGATGCGGCCGCCGTCGGCGTGCACCGCGTCCGTCACGCGCTTCCAGCCGGCGAGCTGCTCGGCCCCGACCAGGCCGGGCTGACCGGGGAAGCCCTGCCCGGCATGGCTGGGGTAGGTCCCCTCACTGACGATGAGTCCGAGGGACGCGCGCTGCCGGTAGTGCTCCACGACGAGGTCGCCGGGGATGCCGGCGTTCCCCGAACGGACGCGCGTGAGCGGCGCCATCACCACGCGGTTGGGGAGTTCCAGCGTGCCGAGCGTGAGGGGGGAGAACAGTTTCATGTGTTCCTACTTTCCGGTTCAGGATCCTACTGTTCGGTAACCCGGGACTCCCGGGGGCTATTCCGTCTGTGGTCGGCGTCACCACCCGGCGGACGGGCGATGGCGCAGACCCGGCGACGGTGCCACACTGTGCGTGGTCCCGCGGCACGGCGGGGCGTGGACGGGCGGTGGTGCATGAGCGGGATCCGGATGGGTACGTCGTCGGGGCGCTGGGTCCTGTCCGCCACCGTCCTGGGTTCCGGGATCGTCGGGATCGACGCGACCGTCGTCAATGTGGCACTGCCGACCATCGGGCGGGACCTCGGTACGGATTTCGCGGCCCTGCAGTGGATCGTCACGGGCTACACCCTGACGCTCGCCTCCTTCATCCTGCTCGGCGGCTCGCTGGGTGACCGATTCGGGCGGCGGCGCGTCCTCCTCGTCGGTGTCGCCTGGTTCGCCGCCGCGTCGCTGCTGTGCGGGCTCGCTCCGGATGCCGGCCTGCTCGTCGCGGCGCGGGCGCTCCAGGGGATCGGCGGTGCCCTGCTGACGCCGGGCAGCCTCGCCATCCTCCAGGCGACGTTCTCGGGGGAGGACCGCGCGAGGGCCATCGGTGCCTGGTCCGGGCTGGGCGGTGTCGCCACCGCCATCGGGCCCTTCCTCGGGGGCTGGCTGGTGGAGGCCGTCTCGTGGCGGTGGGTCTTCCTCATCAATGTCCCGGTCGCCGTCGTCGTCGCCTGGATCACCCTGAAGCACGTCCCGGAGTCGCACGACACCGACGTCGAAGGGCGGCTCGACGTCGCGGGCGCGGTCCTCGGAGCGACCGCGCTCGCCGGGACCACCTATGCGCTGATCGAGGCGCCCGCGCAGGGCATGGGCGCGCCCGCCGTCCTCGGGGCAGGCGTCGTCGGGCTGGCCGCGGCCGGAGCCTTCCTCCTGGTCGAAGCACGCATCAGCCATCCGATGCTTCCGCCTGCCATCTTCGGGAACCGGCAGTTCAGCGCCGCCAACGCCGTGACGTTCCTGATCTATGCGGTGTTCGGCGGCGTCTTCTTCCTGCTCGTCGTCCATCTCCAGGTCGTGGCGGGTTTCAGTCCCCTCGCATCCGGTACGGCGATGCTCCCCATCACGGCGCTCATGCTCGTGCTGTCCCCGCGCGCGGGAGCCTTGGGGGCGCGGATCGGTCCGAGGATCCCGATGGCGCTCGGGCCGCTCATCTGCGCCGGATCGCTCCTCCTCATGCTGCGGATCGGCCCGCAGGCGTCCTACGTCGCCGACGTGCTGCCACCGGTGATCGTGCTCGGTCTCGGGCTGTCGCTGCTTGTCGCGCCCCTGACGTCGACGGCCCTGTCCGCCGTCCCGGAACGCCAGGCGGGGCTGGCCTCCGGTGTCAACAATGCGGTGGCCCGCGCTGCGGGGCTCCTCGCGATCGCCGTCCTGCCGTCCGCTGCGGGCCTGACCGGGGACGCCTACAACGATCCCGAGGCCTTCTCCGCCGGGTTCGGCACAGCATGCGCCATCGGTGCCGTGGTGCTCGTGCTCGGTGGCGTCCTGGCGGCGGTCACCATCAGGAATCCGGCCGTGCCGGAGGCCGACCACCCCTCACACTGTGCGGTCGACGGCACACCGGCCGCTCCGGGCGCCCTGCACCAGGCGTACGACGGGAAGGGCGGCCGGACCCGGACATGACGAAGCCCCGGGTGGCAGCCCGGGGCCCATCAGGAGGCGCTACTTGACGTCCTGCTCGTCCATGGCGCTCAGGGGCGAGCCGCCCCGGTTCGCGGGGTCGTCGCTCGCGTCGACGTCGTCGTCCTCCATCATGCCGAAGTCGACGTCCGCCGCTGCCTCGCCGAGCATGGGCTCCTCGGGCGGATACTGCTCCTCACCGTGCTCGTACCGGGCCTCGGCCGTCTCCTCGCGGAGCGTCTGGTCGCTGAGGTAGCCCTCCTCACCGATCGCGGAGACGCCGTTCTCATCGAAGTCGTTCTCGTCGTCGCCGCTCTCGGTCGTGCCGGGCTCGTCCTGCAGGAGGGGGTCCTCCTGCCAGCGGTCGGGGTTGTTCTCCGCCGCACCCTCGTAGTCGTCCGGCTGTCCCTCGAGGACCGGGTCGAAGGCCTCGGGAGCGAGCGAATCGTTCGGCGTCTCGGGCTCCTCGCCCACGATGGTCAGTTCCTCATCGGGAAGGTTCTCGGTCATCTTCTCTGCCTTTCGTCGGTGCTGCGCATCCTTCGATCATCAGCCTACTGATGATCCGGTCCGGGCGACAGTCGGCTCCGCCGCCCGGACCCGATGCGGTGTCCCGCTAGACTCCGTCGCGCCAGCTGTGCCGGGGTTCGAAGCCCAGAACGCGGCGGGCCTTGTCGATCGACAGCAGCGTCCCGTGACCGCCGACCTCCCGCAGCACCTCGACGCCGGGGAACACCTCCGCCGCCAGATCGGCGCTCGTCCTGTCCATGACGGTGTCCGCGGCAGCGATGATGAAGCGGTCGAAGCCCGGCGCCGCGTGCTCCAGCGCCCTCAGCACCGCCTGGGCGCCGTCGCGGCCGTCGATGTACCCCCACAGGTTCCACTTGCGGGCCGTGGGGTCCGCGTCGAAGGACGGGAATTCGGCATAGTCCTCCGGGTCCATCACGTTCGAGAACCGGAGGGCCGTGATGCTCAGGTGCGGGTCCCAGCGGGCCAGCTCCGTGGCCAGTTGCTCCTCGAGGTGCTTGACCAGCGAATAGGTGCTCTCCGGCCGCGCCGGATACTCCTCGTCCACGGGGAGATACGGGGGAGGCGTGTCGAAGGGCAGCCCGAGCACGGTCTCACTGGACGCGTAGACGATCCGCTTGATGCCGGCCCGTCGGCACGCCTGGAAGACGTTGTACGTGGCGGTCATGTTGTTGTGGAACGTCTCGGCGTCCGCCTGAAGCCCCGGCGCCGGGATGGCCCCGAGGTGCACGACGGCGTCGAATCCGGAGTGCCGGTCCTCCACCCCGAGGAGCGCGTCGACCACCTGCCCGTAGTCCCGCAGGTCGATCCGCAGGAACCCGGGGCCGCGCTCGCCGTGCTGGTCCAGTTCCAGGACGCTGTGGCCCGCGTCGCGGAGGCCCCGCACCACGCTCCGGCCGAGCTTGCCGCTCGAGCCGGTGACCGCGACGTTCAGCGACGTCGTCGTCTCCGCCATCAGACCGGCCGGGTCTCGGGGGAGACGGTCTTGGCGACGTCGGTCTCCGCGAGGCCGCCGATCGCGTCGTCGATCGCTTTCAGGACGTCGTCCTCGAGCTTCACCCCGGCGGCGACGGCGTTCGATTCCACCTGCTCCGGGCGGGACGCCCCGATGATCGCCGAGGCCACGTTCGGATTCTGCAGCACCCACGCGATCGCGAGCTGCGCCATCGTGAGGCCCACGCCGTCGGCGATGGGTGCGAGCTTCTGCACGCCGGTCAGGACGTCGTCGCTCATCCAGCGCTTGATCATGTCGGCGCCGCCCTTGTCGTCCGAGGCGCGGGTGCCCTGCTCGGGCTGCTGGCCGGGCTTGTACTTGCCCGTCAGTACGCCCTGGGCCACGGGGGACCAGACGATCTGCGAGAGCCCCAGTTCCTCCGACGTGGGGACGACCTCGCCCTCGATGACCCGCCAGAGCATGGAGTACTGCGGCTGGTTGGAGATCAGCTGGAAGCCGAGCTCCTTCGCGAGGGCGGAACCGTCGCGGATCTGCTGGGCCGTCCACTCGCTGACGCCGATGTAGAGGGCCTTGCCCTGCCGGACGATGTCGGCGAACGCCTGCATCGTCTCCTCGAGGGGCGTCTCGTGGTCGTAGCGATGTGCCTGGTAGAGGTCCACGTAGTCGGTCTGCAGGCGCTGGAGCGAGCCGTCGATCGACTCCATGATGTGCTTGCGCGACAGTCCGACGTCGTTGTGCCCCTTGGGGCCCGTGGGCCCCCAGACCTTCGTGAAGATCTCGAGCGACTGGCGCCGCTCACCCTTCAGGGCTTCGCCGAGGACGGTCTCGGCCGCCGTGTTCGCGTACACGTCCGCCGTGTCGAAGGTGGTGATGCCGACGTCGAGTGCTGCCCGCACGCACTGCGTCGCGACGTCGTTCTCGATCTGCGAGCCGTGCGTGAGCCAGTTGCCGTAGGTGATTTCCGAGATCTTGAAGCCGCTGTTTCCGAGGTATCTGAAGTCCATATCGCGATGCTAGCCGGGCCGGGCGCTCCAGCGATAGGTCACCCAGGCAACGATCAAGGGGCTGGCGCTGCTGCTTTGGAGGGGATTCCGGCCCTGCCGTAGACTCGATCATCATGACCATTCGCTTCGCAACGCCCGACGAGATCGCCCGGTGGAACAGCATCATCAGCGAGAATCCGGACGGCGGGAACGTGATGCAGGGGCGGGAATTCGCCGAGCAGAAGCGAGCGACCGGATGGGCACCGGTGTACCTGGTGGCCGACGGCGTCGCGCTCACCGTGCTGCAGAAGACCGTCCTTCCCGTCGGCCGCTACTGGTACGTACCGAAGGGACCCGGGACCGGGGATGCTGCCGCGCTCGTCGCACTGCTCCCGGGGCTGAGGACCTTCGCCGCCGGCAAGGGGGTCTTCGGTGTCAAGGTCGACCCCGAGCTCCCCTCCGACCCCGCCGTGGCAGGGGCGCTCGAGGCCGCGGGGCTGGTCCGGGTCGCCGATGTCCAGCCCAACGTGTCGACGGTGGTCCTCGACATCTCGGGGGACCTGGAGGCCATCGAGGCGTCGTTCGGTTCGAAGACCCGCTACAACATCCGCGCGGCCCGCAAGGCCGGCGTCGAGACCCGCGTGGTGGAGGTCGACGACGAGAACTGCACGATCTTCTACCGGCTCCTCGCCGAGACGGCCGAGGGCAGTTTCTCCATCCGCAGCGAGGAGTACTACACCGGTTTCTGGCAGCGCCACGCACGCGCGCAGGCAGGAGCCTTCCTGTTCGCGTTCGTCGACGGCGAGGTGGTGTCGGCCGACTTCATCATGGTCCTCGGCGCCAAGGCCAGCCGCAAGGACGCCGCGAGCACCCGCAAGCGCACGGTCCGCGGTGCCAGCGCCCTCCTCGAGGTGGCCGCCATCGAATGGCTCAAGGCCCGGGGTGTCACGGAGTACGACCTCTGTGGAGCACCGCCGTCCAGCGAGGCGAAGAACAAGGACCACGAGCACTACGGCATCGGCATGTTCAAGACGGGGTTCAACCCGGCGATCACGGACTTCGTGGGGACGTTCGACCTGCCCGTGAAGCCACTGCAGCACAGGGCCTGGCTGAGGATCGGGGAGCGGGCCGCCCTGAAGGTCCACCGGATGCGACACCACGAAAGCTGGTACTGAGGATGGCGCCCTTCACGGCACGCGCAGCCACCGCCGACGAGGTGGCGCGCTGGGACGAGCTCGTCCCGGCCAACCCGCTCGGCGGTAACGTGCTCCAGTCCGGTCCCTTCAGCCGTGTGAAGGTGCGCCAGGGCTGGCAGCCTATCCACCTCGCCGTCGAATCGCAGGACTACACGAGCTACGTGATCGCCTACCAGCGCAGCATCCCCGTGCTCGGCGCGCTGTGGTACCTCATCAAGGGCCCCGACACGGCCCGTCCGGAGGATGTCCCCCCGTTCGTCGACGCCGTCGTCGCCCACGCGAGGCGCCGGCCGGGGCGGGTCTTCGCCGTGAAGATCGAGCCCGACTTCCCCGACACCGAGGAATTGCGCGCCCTCTTCGCCGGAGCGGGGCTCGTGAAGACCTTCAACATCCAGGCCAACGACAGCACGGCGATCCTCGACCTCACACCGGACGAGAACCAGCTCCTGAGGAACCTCTCCTCCCGGGGCCGCAACGCCGTCCGCCGTGCCATCCGCGACGGCGTCCGTGCCCAGCCCGTCGAGGCCGGCGAGGACACCTACCGGACCATGTACGCCCTCATGGGACAGGCTCAGCAGGGCCGGCTGTCCGCCGTTCCACGCCCCTACGAGTACTACCGGGGGTTCTGGCAGGAGTTCGTGGACGCCGGGATGGGCCGCTTCTACTTCGTGTACGAGGACGGCAAGCCGTCGGTGGGCGCCTTCGTGATCCTCTACGGCCGGAAGGCCACGTACAAGGACGGCGGCTCGCTGCCCAAGCGCAACCAGTACGGCGATTCGCACCTCGTCCAGTGGGAGGCGATCCTCGACATGAAGCGGCTCGGAGCCCGCGAATACGATTTCTGCGGCACTCCGCCGGCCGATCGGCTGAAGGACAAGGACCATCCGCAGTACGGCCTCGGGATGTTCAAGACGAGCTTCACGAAGACTGTGACGGACTTCGCAGGATGCTACGACGCCGTCGTCCGCCCCCGCACGTATCGTGTGTGGCATGCGGTGGGCGAGCGCGTGGCACGGCAGATCCATTGGCGCCGTCACCGGCAGCCCTTCTACTAGGCCTTCCCAGGCCACCGACCGTCCCGAGGGACGATTGTGAGGTTCCCCCCATGACTGACGGCTCGCGCGACGACCCCCGCGAGGGGTCATCGCCCGCCACCAACCCGTCGCCGGTCGCCGAGGCTCTCCCCGTCATCCGGCGGCCCTTCGACCCGAGCGACGACGAGAAGAACAAGCTCGCCGCCGGCAGGGGCAGTGGCAGGAAGCCGCCGAGGGGCGGCCCCACGCCGTCCAGGCGCCCCGCGGAACCGAGGCCCCAACGCCAGGGCCGCCAGCGGCAGCAGGTCACGAGGCCCGCGGACGCGCTGCCCACGACACCGCAGAGCGTGCCGCCGTCGGTCCGGTCCAATGCCGCCGCCCGGAGCATGCTCCGACGCTTGGTGCAGGGCGAGGCCCCGCCCACGCAGGCGATGAGCATCGTCGAGCGCCTGGCCGGCAGTCCCTACGCGAACCCGATGATCCAGGCGGGTGGCCCCGACGCCAGTGCCCGCAAGGCCCTCGACTTCGCGCTCAACCTGGCCGAGACCATGTTCCGCTACGGGGCGGGTGCCCTGGAGGTCGAGACGAGCATCATCGCGGTCACCGCGGCTTTCGGCCTCGACTCCATCGAGGTGGACATCACCAACCAGTCGGTGGTCATCAACTACTCGGCGCGGGACCAGACGCCGACGACGGTCCTGCGGGTGGTCCGCTCCTGGACGAACAACTACGCGGGCCTCACGGCCATCCACCGTCTGGTGTCCGACATCGCCGACGGTGGCGTCTCCCGGACGGAGGCCGCCCACCGACTCGACGAGATCACGCACCGGCCCAAGCCGTTCCCGCGCTGGATAGTGACGGCGGCCTTCGGTATCTTCTCGGCGGCGATCGTGGCCTTCGTCGGCGGGACCCTGCTCGGATCGCTGATCGGCTTCATCAGCTGCATCCTCGTGGACCTGGTCAGCCGCAAGCTCGGCGAATGGCGCGTCCCGGAGTTCTTCTCCGTGGCCACCTCCGCCGCGCTGGTGACCCTGATCGCGATGCTGTTCTGGTGGCTCGAGGTGCCGATCGCCCCGGCGCTCGTGGTGGTGGGCGGGATCCTCCTGCTGCTGCCCACGGGCAGGCTCGTCTCCGCGACGCAGGACGCGATCAACGGCTTCCCGGTCACGGCCGCGGGCCGGTTCCTCTCGGCGATCCTCGTCTTCGCCGCGCTGGTGGCGGGCATCGCCGTCGCCCTCGTGGCGGGCACCGCGCTCGGCATCCCCGAGCTCGAGGTCCTCGACTCGTCGGGCAGCCAGTACCCGTGGCCCGTGGTCGCGGTGCTCACCTTCATCGCGGTGGCCATGATCTGCATCGCCGAGCAGACCGACGTGAAGCTCGTGATACCGACGTCGCTCGTCGCCGTCGCGGGGTATCTCCTGATGATCAGCGCGATGACCGCCGGCGTGGGCTACCGCCTCGCACCGGCCCTCGCCGCCATCCTGATCGGGGCCCTCTCCCGCGTCGTCGCGCTCCGCCTGGGCGCCCCGCAGCTCGTCGTCGCCGTGCCCGCCGTCCTCTTCCTGTACCCCGGGCTGACCATTTTCCGCTCCATGTACATGCTGACCATCGACTCCGAGGTGGTGTCCGACGGCGCCCTCGGACTCTTCAACGCGCTGACCGTCGTGCTGGCGATCGCCGCGGGTGTCGTCCTCGGCGACAACCTGGCCAGGCCCTTCACCCGCAAGCTCAGCTCGAACGAGCGCCAGCGGAACCGGCGGCGCTAGCCGTCCACTCCCGGTGTGGGCGCATCCCTATCCGACCCGCCGCTGGCCGCGGTCCGGGACCACTCGATCGGCGCGGCGCCCTGCTGGGCGAGGAGCTCGTTGACGCGGCTGAACGGCCGCGAGCCGAAGAACCCCCGGGACGCCGACAGCGGGCTGGGGTGCGCGGACTCCACCGTGGGCGTCGGCCCGAGCAGCGGCTTCAGGCGGAGCGCGTCCTTGCCCCAGAGGATGGCCACGAGCGGACCGCCGCGGGCCACGAGCGCCCGTATCGCCGCGTCCGTCACATGCTCCCAGCCGAGCCCCCGGTGCGAGGCGGTCTCGCCGGCACGCACCGTCAGCACCCGGTTGAGGAGCAGGACGCCCTGCTCGGCCCACCCCGACAGGTCACCGGTCGCAGGCGGAGCGGCGCCGGTGTCCGAGGCCAGTTCACGGTAGATGTTCGCGAGGCTGCGGGGGATAGGACGCGTCGCGGGATCGACGGCGAAGCTCAGGCCCACGGCGTGGCCGACGGTCGGGTACGGGTCCTGCCCGACGATGACGACGCGCACGCTGTCCAGCGGCGTGGAGAACGCCCGGAGGATGGACGGCGCATCGGGCAGCACGCGCAGCCCGCGGTCGAGGTCCGCCGCAAGGGCTTCGGCCAGCCGGTGGAGGACCGGTTCGACGGGCGCGAGCGCTGCCGCCCAATCGGCCGGCACGAGGTCCGCGATGCCGGCGGGCGCCGCGAACGGGAAGACCGATGCGTTCGGCGACGGTCCTGGGTTACCGGAGCCCGCCGCGCGGGACGGCCCCGCATCGGAAGGAGTGTCGGGCAGGTCGAAGAGCGCGTCGTCGTCGTGCGTCATGGACCCATTTTCGCCCGGCTCTCCGGGACGCACTCCCCGAATGACACACGTGTAATTCCCTACTACCATGGAAAGACAGTCGTGCGAGGGAACGGAAGGTGGTAGTGGACATGGCGGAGCCGATGCGGCAGCCGGACGACTCCCCCTCCGGGCAGGAGGCCAGGCTGGCCCTGGGTGACCGCGAGCAGCGCATGCTGGCGCTCGAGCGCGAGTGGTGGAAGTACTCCGGCGCGAAGGAGCAGGCCATCCGCGACCTGTTCAACCTGTCCGCCACGCACTACTACCAGGCGCTCAACGCCCTGATCGACACGGAGGCCGCGCTCGCGCACGACCCCATGCTCGTGAAGCGGTTGCGTCGACTGCGGTCCACCCGTCAGAAGGCACGGTCCGCACGCCGCCTCGGCGCGGACATCTAGTACTGCCCGCGACACTCGACGAGCGAAGGACCCTCCTCTTCCATGACTGACCACCCGCGGGACGAGTTCGACGCCGTCCCCGAGGCTTCCGCGCGGCAGGGTGTCCACCGGGAGAGGTTGGTGCCGGCTGGCTCGAGCGGGCTGGCCCTCAAGATCACCGTGGGGGTCCTGGCGCTGCTGATCGGTCTCGGCGCCTATTTCATCCTTCCCCGGCTCGGCTTCCCGGGGGGATCGGACGCGGCGTCGGGTCCAGCGCCGGCCACGAGCGAGGCTGCCGACGCGACGGCGGCGCCGACGGGGAGCGCCTCGGACGATCCCGAGGACGGGGCGACGGACGAACCGGACGCGGGTGCGTCCCCGGATGCGGAAGCGACCGACGGGACCGACCGGGCACAGACCGTGAACGTGCTCAACGCCACGGGCGCTCCTGGACTCGCTTCCGTGGCGGCCGGGAGGCTCGCCGCCGAGGGCTGGACCTCGGCGATCCCGGGGAACTGGGCCGGAGCCCCGGTCGACTCCTCGGTGGTCTTCTACAACGGTGAGGCCCAACGGTCCGACGCCGAGGCGGTGGCCGCGGACCTCGGGATCACCGACCTGGTCGACACCCCGTCGGTCTCGCCCGACATCTCCGTGGTCCTCGGACCCGAATTCCAGTGATCCGCTGCAGGGCCTGAGCCATCAGTCCTTGAGGGGGATACCCTGCGCGTCCCGCCGGAACTGCCCGGATCCGACGAGGATCAGGATGCCCTCGACGAGGCCCCAGATGCCCGCCGCGATGGCGCTCAGCCCGAAGGTGAAGACCGCCCCGACGGTCGACATGAGGACCAGGACGACGCCGATCGTCGTGTAGCCGAGATAGAACCTGTGGACGCCGAGCGACCCGAGCAGGATCCCCAGGACCCCGGCGATCACCCGTGACTTCTGCGGACCGTACGGCTGTCCGTAGGGTCCCTGGCCGTAGCCGCCCTGCAGGTAGCCGCCCTGCGCGTAGGGCCCCTGGGACGGGCCGGGCCGGCCGTAGCCGCCGGAAGCGTAAGGGTCCTGGCCCGGGCCTGGCCCGCCGTAGCCGCCGGAAGGAGGGCCGGCCTGGGGGTACGGGGCCTGGGCGTACGGGTCCTGCGCGTGCTGGTTCGGACCGGAGGGCCCCTGCGCATACGTTCCCGGCTGGTAGGGGTCCTGGCCGGACGGCCGCTGCGGGAAGGGTGCCTGCCCCTCCGGGAACGGCTGCGCGTCGTCGCGCACCCGGTGGGGCGCCGGATCAGGGCCGAGGGGGCCGCCGCCGTCGGGGTTCGGGATGCCGCGCTCGTCGGGCTTCCCGGAGTCAGGACCGCTTGCTGGCGTGGACACTGTGCCTCCCGTTGGTTGGTGTGCGCCCAATCTATGCCCTCGGCGGAATCCGCGCTACGGCGTGCGGGGGCACCGCGCTCCCGCCGTCCTGCAAGGGGGTGCGGAGGGCTCGGACAGGTTGCACTCGCACGGTGGGAGTGCTAATTATTGAGTTAGCACTCGCGCGCGCAGACTGCTAAGACTGCGCGTGGTGGGTGAAGCAGGCAAACCTCTGTGGTGGGGGTGGGGCTTCGAGCGTGAAAGAGATCGTTCAGGCGCTGCCCGGCCGTCGCGGGCACCACACGCAGGCAAGCATTCATGTGCTGAAATGCAACCGTCCCGAAAGGACCTAAGCCGTTATGGCCAAGATCATTTCTTTTGATGAAGAGGCCCGCCGCGGCCTCGAGCGGGGTCTGAACATCCTCGCTGACGCCGTCAAGGTGACGCTCGGCCCCCGTGGCCGCAACGTCGTGCTCGAGAAGAAGTGGGGCGCCCCCACCATCACGAACGACGGCGTGTCCATCGCCAAGGAGATCGAGCTCGACGACCCGTTCGAGAAGATCGGCGCCGAACTCGTCAAGGAGGTCGCCAAGAAGACGGACGACGTCGCAGGCGACGGAACCACCACCGCCACCGTGCTCGCCCAGGCCCTCGTCAAGGAAGGCCTGCGCAACGTCGCGGCCGGCGCCGACCCCCTGAGCCTCAAGCGCGGCATCGAGAAGGCCGTCAAGGCCGTCACCGACGAGCTGCTCGCCTCCGCGAAGGAGATCGAGACCAAGGAGCAGATCGCTGCCACGGCCTCCATCTCCGCCGGGGACAAGCAGATCGGTGACCTGATCGCCGAGGCCCTCGACAAGGTGGGCAAGGAAGGCGTCATCACCGTCGAGGAGTCGAACACCTTCGGCCTCGAACTGGAACTCACCGAGGGCATGCGCTTCGACAAGGGCTACATCTCGGGCTACTTCGTCACCGACGCCGAGCGCCAGGAGACGGTCCTCGAGGATCCCTACATCCTGATCGTCAACTCGAAGATCAGCAACGTGAAGGACCTCGTCGCCGTCCTCGAGAAGGTCATGCAGTCCGGCAAGCCGCTGCTGATCATCGCCGAGGACATCGAAGGCGAAGCCCTCGCGACCCTCGTGGTCAACAAGATCCGCGGCACCTTCAAGTCCGTGGCCGTCAAGGCCCCCGGCTTCGGTGACCGCCGCAAGGCCCAGCTCGCCGACATCGCCATCCTCACCGGTGGCCAGGTCATCGCCGAGGAGGTCGGTCTCAAGCTCGAGACCGCCACCCTCGACCTGCTGGGTACCGCCCGCAAGGTCGTCGTGACCAAGGACGAGACCACGATCGTCGAGGGAGCCGGCGACGCCGACGCCATCGCCGGTCGCGTGGCCCAGATCCGCGCCGAGATCGAGAACTCCGATTCCGACTACGACCGCGAGAAGCTGCAGGAGCGCCTGGCCAAGCTGGCCGGTGGCGTTGCAGTCATCAAGGCCGGTGCCGCCACGGAGGTCGAGCTCAAGGAGCGCAAGCACCGCATCGAGGACGCCGTCCGCAACGCGAAGGCAGCCGTCGAGGAAGGCATCGTCGCCGGTGGTGGCGTGGCCCTCATCCAGGCCGGAGCCAAGGCGTTCGCCAACCTGGAACTCTCGGGTGACGAGGCGACGGGCGCGAACATCGTCCGCGTCGCGATCGACGCACCGCTCAAGCAGATCGCCTTCAACGCCGGCCTCGAGCCCGGCGTCGTCGTCGACAAGGTCCGCGGCCTGCCCGCCGGCCACGGCCTGAACGCTGCTACCGGCGTGTACGAGGACCTCCTCGCCGCAGGCGTCAACGACCCCGTGAAGGTCACGCGCTCGGCCCTGCAGAACGCAGCGTCGATCGCCGGCCTGTTCCTCACCACCGAGGCCGTCGTGGCCGACAAGCCGGAGAAGGCAGCTCCTGCCGGCGGCGGCGACGACATGGGTGGCATGGGCGGCATGGGCGGCTTCTAGCCCCCGCCGGCGCTCCACCGCGCACGCCCGAACGAGAAGGGTGGCACTCCCGAGGGGGGGTGCCACCCTTTCGTCGTCCGAGGCACGGACGGATGCCCCGGACAGCCGTGGTGGCCCGGCGCAGGCGGCGAGGCGTCAGCCCAGGAACATGCGGGCGTTGTCCTGCTCGGCGTCGGCGTACTGCCGGGTCGCGAGGGAGAGCGCCGCGTTGATGCCGGCCAGGGATTCCTCGACCTGCTGCTGGGTCGCACGCCACTGCAGGACGAGCTGCTGGAAATTGCTGGCCGCCTGGCCTGTCCAGATCCCCTCGAGATCGCGTAGCCCCGCCTGCATCGAGTTCACCTCCGCCTGCAGCCTCGAGATGGTGCCCTGCACCTGGCTGCTCTTCGCCGCCAGGCCGTCGGTGTCCACGTTGAAGAATGGCATGGTGTGCTCCCGTGTGCTCGCGTTCCGTTGACGATCCGACGCTAGGGCACGGCACGGGGTGGTCAGCCGGCGTCGCCGCCCTTGTGGACAACCGGCCTGGTCGAGGGGGCCCGTGGAGGGATGATGCCGTTCGAGTAGGCGTGTTCCTGGCCGGACCCCGGGGAGTCCTCCTCGGGCGCTGCATCCTCCGACCCGTCGTCCGCCGGGAGGTGCGGGAGCCGGATGGACAGGGTGGCACCACCGCCGGGCGTCTCGTCCAGCCGGACGGTGCCGTCGTGCTGCGCGACGAGCGCGGCGACGATGGCGAGGCCGAGCCCCGTGCCGCCGGTCTCCCGGTGCCGGGAGCTGTCCGCCCGGTAGAAACGCTCGAAGACCTTGGCGGCGTCCTCCTCGGAGATGCCGGGCCCGTGGTCGCGCACCTCCAGGACGGAGTCACTGTGCCCGTGCAGGACCGGCGCGACGCCGACGGCGAGCTCGATCGGGGATCCCTCCGGCGTGTAGCGGAGCGCGTTGGTCATCAGGTTGGCGACCACCTGGCGCAGGCGTGCCTCGTCACCCCTCGAGGGCGCGGAGCGTGGCGCCCCGCCGTCGAGCCCGATCACCGTGACTGACCGGTCGGGGGCGGTCGCCCGTGCGTCGAAGGCGGCATCGTGCGCGAGCACCATGAGGTCCACGGGTCTCACCTCGAGGGGGCGCTGCTCGTCGATCCGGGCGAGCGTGAGGAGATCCTCGACGAGCTGGCCCATGCGGATGGCCTCGCTCTCGATCCGGCCCATCGCCGCGGCCACGTCCTCGTCCTTCTGGAGTGCTCCGTGCCGATAGAGCTCCGAGTAGCCACGGATGGTCACGAGCGGCGTGCGGAGCTCATGGGAGGCGTCCGCCACGAAACGGCGCATCTTCGTCTCCGACGCGGTCCTCGCCGCGAAGGCGCGCTCGATGTGGGCGAGCATGGCGTTGAGCGATCGCGACAGCCGGCCGATCTCGGTGGCGGGACGTTCGACGGCGACGCGGCGGGAGAGGTCGCCGGCTGCGATGGCGGCGGCGGTCCGCTCGACCCTGGCCAGCGGTGCGAACTGCCGGGTGACCGTGACGAAGGCGATGAGGGACGCGAGGGCGGTGGTCACCAGTCCCGACGTGAAGATGATCTCGGTCGATTCCTGCAGGGATTCGTTGACCGTGTTGAGCCGTGAGGCGATGGCCAGGTAGCCCTCGCCGTTGGTGAACGGGAAGACGCGGACACGCCACCCCTGGCTCGCCGGGTCCGTCCCCGGCACGTCGAGGCCGGATCCTTCGAGGTCCGCGATCCGCTCGGGCGTGAGGTCCCCGAGGTCGGGCACGTCCGCCGCGTCGGAGGACTGGTTCTCGGCGAGGATGGTGGAGTCCCGGTCGAGGATCGCCGCGTAGTACCGCAGGACGGTCCCGTCATCGGCGGGTACCTCGGAATAGATGGTCTCCGAGACGACCTTCGCGTTGGCCAGGATGTCGGCGTCGACCCGGTCCACGAGTCCTTCGCGCAGGAGGGACACGGTCGCCAGGCCCGTGATGCCCACCGTGACGATCATGAGGAGCATGATGATCGCGACGAGCTGCGAGCGGAGGGACGCCGCACTCCAACGCTTGACCAAGGGGGCGGCGCTACCGCTTGTCGGCGGTCCGGAGCAGGTAGCCCACGCCGCGCTTGGTCTGGATCAGGGCCACGGCATCCGGGTTCCTGTCGATCTTGCGGCGCAGGTACGAGATGTAGGACTCGACGATGGACGCGTCCCCGTTGAAGTCGTACTCCCACACGTGGTCGAGGATCTGTGCCTTCGACAGGACGCGGTTCGGGTTCATCATGAGGTAGCGCAGCAGCTTGAACTCGGTGGGGGAGAGGTCGATGACCTCGCCGCCGCGCCGGACCTCGTGCGCGTCGTCGTCGAGCTCGAGGTCGTCGACGCGGATCACGGCGTCGTCGTCCTCGAGCGAGTGGGTGCGTCGCAGGACGGCGCGGATGCGCGCGACCACCTCGTCGAGGCTGAACGGTTTGGTGACGTAGTCGTCCCCGCCGACCGTCAGGCCGGTGACCTTGTCATCCGTGTCGTCCCGCGCCGTCAGGAAGACGACGGGGAAGTGCCGGCCGGCGGCGCGCAGCCGGCGGGTGACGGTGAATCCGTCCATGTCGGGGAGCATGACGTCCAGGACGGCGAGATCCGGGTTGTGCGTCTCGGCCGCCGCGAGGGCGTCGCGTCCGTTGCCGGCGGCGACGACGTCGAAGCCGGCGAACCGCAACGATGTCGACAGGAGTTCGCGGATGTTCGGTTCGTCGTCGACGACCAGCAGTTTCGCTTCGGGGCCCGTTTTCTTCACGGCACCAGTATCCGCGCGTTGTCTGTGAGTTGTCTGTGCCGTTCCGGTGAGAACGCTCGTCAGTCTCTGGGCTCCTTGTCCCCGATCGAGGAGGCGTCGAGGATCCGGTACGCGTAGCCCTGCTCCGCCAGGAAACGCTGCCTCTTGGCCGCGAAGTCCTGGTCCAGGGTGTCCCGCGCGACGACCGTGTAGAAGCGCGCAGCGCGGCCGTCGGTCTTCGGCCGGAGCAACCGGCCCAGGCGCTGGGCCTCCTCCTGCCGTGAACCGAAGGACCCGGAGACCTGGATCGCCACGGAGGCCTCCGGCAGGTCGATCGAGAAGTTCGCGACCTTCGAGACCACGAGCACGTGGATCTCGCCCGCGCGGAAGGCGTCGAACAGGCGCTGGCGTTCCTTCACGGAGGTCTCCCCCTTGATCACGGGGGCGTCGAGCCTGGCCGCGAGGTCGTCGAGCTGATCGATGTACTGGCCGATCACCAGAAGCTGCTCGCCCCTGTGCCCGGCGACCAGCTTCTCCACCACGTCCGACTTCGTGTCGGACGTCGCACACAGACGGTACTTGTCGGCGTCGTCGGCCATGGCGTAGGCGACCCGCTCGTCCCGCGGCAGGTCCACGCGGACCTCCACGCAGTCGGCCGGGGCGATGTAGCCCTGTGCCTCGATGTCCTTCCACGGGGCGTCGTACCGCTTCGGTCCGATGAGCGAGAACACCTCGCCCTCCCGGCCGTCCTCACGGACGAGGGTGGCCGTGAGGCCGAGCCGGCGGCGCGCCTGGAGGTCGGCCGTCATCTTGAAGATCGGCGCGGGGAGCAGATGGACCTCGTCGTACACGATGAGGCCCCAGTCGTTCGCGTCGAGCAGTTCGAGGTGCGGGTACAGCCCACCGCGCTTGGTGGTGAGGACCTGATAGGTCGCGATCGTCACCGGACGCACCTCCTTGACGGCGCCGGAGTACTCGCCGATCTCCTCCTCCGTCAGGGACGTGCGCTTGAGCAGCTCGTCCTTCCACTGCCGGGCGGAGACCGTATTGGTCACGAGGATCAGCGTGGTGGTCTGGCTCGTGGCCATGGCCGCAGCGCCCACGAGGGTCTTCCCCGCGCCGCAGGGCAGGACGACGACTCCCGAGCCGCCCGACCAGAAGTTCTCGACAGCGAGCTGCTGGTAGGGCCGCAGGGTCCAGCCGTCCTCGTCGAGCACGATCGGGTGCGGTGTCCCGTCGACGTAGCCCGCGAAGTCCTCGGCGGGCCAGCCGAGCTTGAGCAGCAGCTGCTTGAGCTGTCCCCGCTGCGACGAGTGGACGACGACGGTCTCGCCGTCGATCCTCGGTCCGAGCAGGGGCTCGATCTTCTTGGCGTGCAGGACCTCCTCGAGCACCGGGTAGTCGGTGGTCCGCAGGACGAGGCCGTGCTGCGGGTCCTTCTCGAGGCGGAGCCGTCCGTAGCGCGACATCGTGTCCTCGATGTCGATCAGGAGGGCGTGCGGCACCGGGAAGCGGGAGTACTTCAGCAGTGTGTCGAGGACCCGTTCGGCGTCGAGCCCGGCCGCGCGCGCGTTCCAGAGCCCGAGGGGCGTCAGCCGGTAGCTGTGCACGTGCTCCGGCGCCCGCTCGAGCTCGGCGAAGGCGGCGATGGCATGGCGCGCCTCGGTGGCCTGCTCGTGGTCGACCTCGAGCAGGATGGTCTTGTCACTCTGGACGATCAGCGGCCCGTCAACCATCTGCGGGACTCCCTTCGAGGATTTCCACGTCCATCACGCGATGCACGGACACGACTTTCTCCACCTGGTGCTCGGGGTCGAACACCCGCAGGCGGCCTCCCGATACCGAGAGGGGAACAAGGACCTGGCGCACATGATTCCCCTCGCTGTCCGCGGTGCCGAGGCGGATCCTGCTCCGGGACCGGATGGCTGCGCGGAGGGTCTCGAGTCCCAGGAGGGTCTCGCTGTCGGTACCGGTGGCGACGTCGGCAGGGCCCGGGCGCGCGGAGCGCAGGACGGCGAGCTGGGCGTCGAGCTCCTCCTCCGCGACCGACCACGGATTGAGCCGTGACCTCAGCTGGTCCGGCGGGACGCGCGCGGGCGCCGCCGGTCCGGCGGGAGGCGTCCTGCCCACGGCGGCCACGGCGTCCGACGCCGGTGAGAAGCCGAGGTCCCGCAGGAGCGCGGCCAGTTCGTGGGGGGAAGCGGGGGAGACCAGGACGGTCGGCGCCACCTGGACGACGCCGAGCACGGCGGCCCGCGGATCGGCCAGCACCGTCGCGACCACGGCGTCGTCGTCCGTGCTCACGTAGCTGCCGGCCCGTCCGACCCGGAGGCTGCCGTACCGCGACGCGGTGTCCTCGACGAGGTAGGAGAGCGCCTGCGGGATCTCGGTGGCGGAGTGCTCGTGTAGAAAGGCGAGGATCGAGGAAGCATCCTCGCCGGAGTCGAGGGCGGAACGGATCGACTCCGCGGAGAAGCGGTAGGTGGTGGCCGGCCCCTGTCCCTCGGGGGTGGACATGCGCAGGAGCCCGCGCGCCACCTCGGGCTGCAGGTAGCCGGGAGCGACGGCGGTGAGGTCCGCCTGCAGGACGACGCGGGACACCGGATCGGGCAGGGCCTCGCGGATGACCCGGCCGGCGTCCTCGAAGCGGCCGGCAGCGACGAGCCCGCCCACGTCCGTCAGGGCTCCGCCGCCGGTCAGTCCCAGCGCTCCCGCCTCGATCAGCATGCCCGGCAGCAGGCGGGCGAACCGCCGCTGCAGGCGCGGCTGGTACCAGGTCGCGAGCCCGATGACGGACTGCTCGGTGAGGACCGGTACGGCGCCCGGCCTGCCGTCCTCCGCCGCCGGAGCCGCGCCCTGACCGGCGCCGGACAGCTCCGTCGCCACGGCCAGCAACCGCTGCCGCACCATCGGAGCGTCCGGTCGGGACGCCTCGGCGGCCAGGGCGTTGACGGATGTCCCGTCCGGCAGCCTGGACCCGATCAGGGCCGGTGCCCTGTCGACGGCCAGCCATCCCTCGACGAGGAGGAGCCACTGGGCGTCGCGGTCCAGCGCCTCCCACGCCTCCAGGCGGGAGGTCTTCCAGCGCGAGTCGTCGGGGTCGAGGGTCAGGAGCCCGACGGCGGACGCCAGTTCCAGCAGCCATGCCGCCTCGCGGTCCTCGACGCGCAGCACCTCCCGGACGCGCCGCAACTCCCGCACGCCCACCCCGCCCGAGCGAAGGGTCGCGACCGGCGTCGAGGCCACGGACCAGAGGAGGGCGGTGATCAGCCGGAGGGTCTCGGCGACGGCGCCGAACGCCGCGTTGTCCCGGAGGCTCGCGCGGGTGCTGCGATCGGTCCCCGTGGGCGGGGCGAGCTCGAGGGAGGGGAAGACGGCGTGACCGCGGAGGGCCATGCCGACACCGCGTGGCAGCTCGACATGGAGGGCGTCCAGGGGTGCCAGCAGGCACCGGTCGAGCAGCCAGCGCACCGCCGGCGAGGCACCGCCGTCGCCCCCTGTCGCCGTCGAGCCGACCGGGACGTCCCGCAGGCGTGCGAGCAGGGTGGCGGCACCGTCGGGAGCGTCGGCCAGGACTCGACGCCAGAGCACCGGATCCGCCGCCACCTCCTGCAGTGCCTGCGCCGCGGCCGCGGAGGTCATCGCCCCGGTGTCCGCCGCGGCGTCCAGGAGCTGCACCGCGTGGACCAGGGCCGGTCCGTAGCGCGGGATGGAGCGGGCGAGGACGCGGAAGGGCCGGCCGAGGCCGGCGGGGTAGGGGCCGAGCGCATCGGCCAGCGCGCCGACCGGCAGGAAGCCCTCCGCCGGGGAACCCGTGACGAGGGCCTGCTCGAGGAGATCGGCGATGATGATGTCGAGATCGTCCGCCGCGCCGTCCGCGAAGGCGGCCGCGAGGCGCTCGCGTGGAACCGCGGAGCCGTCGTCCTCGCTGAGCACCACGATCGCCTCGAGGACCTGGAGCCCGGGGCGCGCGACATTGTCCAGGGCGCGCTGCAGGCTCACGCGGGTGGAGGCCCTCGCCGCGAGCGCGGCGAAATCAGGCACCGGGGGAAGGATGAGGTCGGGCCGGACGGCAAGCAGGCGGCGCAGTTCGTCATCGCTCCGAAGGGCCAGCTGGTCGGCCAGTGCTCGGATCGCGGACATCCCCTCAAGATTACCCGGCCCCTCCGACACGGATCGCTCGTCCTGAGGACGACGGGCGGGCGGGAGCCGTCGTCGGGCGAGCTCCGTGCGGGCGGATCAGGAGCGCCGGCGTGCGACGACCGACCCCGCGACGAGCGAGACCATCAGCAGGAAGGCGATCGGGAGGCAGAAGTACGTCGCCAGCACGAAGCCCGGCCACACCGTGCCCTGGAGGAGCGCGGTGACGAGGATGGCGGCGAGCGACAGAAGCCCGATACCGGCGAACGCGACCGCGAGGACCAGGACACCGAACCGTCCGCGGGACGATCGGCCGGCGTCGCCGCCCGGGACGGGGCCCTGCAGGGGATGGGGGGCAGGGCGGCTCGGCGGGGTCTGGTCAGGGATCATAGCCGTCCCAGACTACAAGAACCACGGCCGGGAAGCCGTGGGAAAAGCTATATCCTAGGAGACACAGACTTCCCCGGCGGTGGCAGTGCGCCTGGGCACCAGGCGGTGCTTCCCGCACCCGGGACCAGACCCCGGGCGCACCCCGCCCGGTACAGCTAAGAAGAGGTAGACGACGTGCCCATCGGCAAAGTGAAGTGGTTCGACGCGGACAAGGGATTCGGGTTCCTGTCCACCGACGACGGCAAGGAGGTGTTCCTGCACGCCTCGGCGCTTCCCGCCGGCGTGAGCGAGGTCAAGGTGGGCACCAAGCTCGAGTTCGGCGTCGCGGACGGCCGTCGCGGTCTCCAGGCCCTCTCCGCGCGCATCCTCGAGCAGGCACCGTCCGTCGCCAAGGCGACGCGCAAGAGCGCCGATGACATGGCGGTCATCACGGAAGACCTCATCAAGCTGCTCGACGGGGTGTCCAACGGACTCCGCAAAGGGCGCTACCCCGAGAAGGCGCACGCCTCGAAGGTCGCGGCCGTCCTGAGGGCGGTTGCGGACGACCTCGACGCGTAGGCTTCGATCATGACCTCGACCAACCTGGACACTGCCGACAGCGCAGCCCTGACCGGCAGCGGGACGCCGACCGACGATGCCCCCGCGCCGGTCGAGGTGCCCCGGAAGCCGCGGGCCTCGCGCCGGATCCCGAAATCGGATGCCGTGCTGGAAGCGGCCGTCGAGCGGGCCCGCAGCGGCGTGCTCGAGATCGCCCCCGAGGCCCAGGTGGGTCGCCACGTGTCCGCCACCATCGAGGGTGAGCGGCTCGTGACGCATCGCTTCGAAGCGTTCGTCCCCGGGTACGGCGGCTGGCAGTGGTACGCGAGCGTCGCCCGCATCGCCCGGAGCAAGGACGTCACGGTGTGCGAGGTCGGTCTGCTGCCCTCCGCGACCGCGCTGCTGGCGCCCGAGTGGTTGCCGTGGTCCGAGCGGGTGCGTCCCGAGGACTCGCAGGCGGACGAAGCCGACGCCGCCCACCCCGGCGACGTGCCCGCCGAGCCGGTGCCCGATGTCCCGCAGGATCCCTCCGACGACACGCAGGAACGGGAGCCCCAGGCCCCGGCGGAAGCATCCGACGCGTCGGACGAGGCCGTGGACCAGCCCGACGCCCTGGACCAGCCCGACGCCGAGTGACGCAGCAGTGGCGCCGGAACGGAAGGGGAGTGCTCTGAGCACCTTCCGATCGCTCGGGATCCACAACTACCGGCTCTGGTTCATCGGGGCCCTCATCTCCAACATCGGCACGTGGATGCAGCGGACCGCCCAGGACTGGCTGGTCTACGACATCCTCACCCCCCAGAACGCGTCCGCGCTGGGCATCGTGATGGCCCTCCAGCTCGGACCGCAGCTCGTGATCGCGCCCTGGGCCGGGCTCATCGCCGACACCGTGGACCGGCGCAAGCTGCTTGCCACGACACAGATCGGCATGGCGCTCCTCGGCGTGGGGCTCGGGCTGATGGTCCTCCTCGACGTCGCGCTCCTATGGCACGTCTACGCCTTCGCGCTCGCACTCGGGGTCGTCTCGGCCTTCGACGCCCCCGCCCGCCAGGCCTTCGTCTCCGAACTCGTGCGCGACGACTACCTCCCCAACGCCGTCGCGCTCAACAGCGCCTCGTTCAACGGCGCCCGGCTGGTCGGCCCGGCCATCGCCGGACTGCTGACCGCGGGTGTGGGGCCCGGCTGGGTCTTCCTGATCAACGCCCTGACCTTCGGTGCGATGGTCTACGTGCTGCTCGCGATGCGGAGCGCCGAACTGAACAGGCAGCCCCGCTCCGCCCCGGGCAAGGGACGGATCCGGGCGGGCTTCCGCTACGTACAGCAGCGCCCGGACCTGATGATGGTGATGCTCGCGATCTTCATCGTGGGGACGTTCGGGCTGAACTTCGCCGTGTTCATCGCCGCGATGGCGCGCACGGAGTTCGGGCAGGATGCCGGTGTCTTCGGCGTGCTGTCCTCGGTGATGGCGGTCGGATCGGTCGCGGGCGCGCTCCTGTCCGCGCGCAGGGAACGGCCGCGCCTGCGATTCATCTTCGGCGCGTCGGCCGCCTTCGGGATCGCGTGCGTCCTGGCGGCCCTCGCACCGAACCTCTGGCTGTTCGGGCTCGCACTCGTGCCGGTGGGTCTCTTCGCGCTGACGCTGATGACCAGCGCCAACGCCTACGTGCAGACGACGACGGACCCCGCCATGCGCGGCCGGGTCATGGCCCTCTACTTCGCCATCTTCCTCGGCGGGACGCCGCTGGGCGCCCCCGTGGTGGGATGGGTCTCCGACATGTTCGGTCCGCGGTGGAGCCTGGGCGTGGCCGCCGCCTCCGGCATCATCGCCGCGGCCGCCGGCATCTTCTGGGCGTGGAGGTACCACGACGTCCGGTTGCGGTACGACCGCTCGGCACCCCGGCGGCTCCGCCTCGACCACGAGGCCGGCGCCGCGGACGGCAGCACCTGACCTGCTAGAGGAGGTGCTCGACCACGTGGTCGATGCAGGCGATGAGAGCCGAGACGTCGTCGGGCTCGATCGCCACGAAGGTGGCGACGCGCAGCTGGTTGCGCCCGAGCTTGCGGTACGGCTCGACGTCGACGATCCCGTTGGCCCGCAGGATCGCGGCGATCCGCGCGGCATCCACCGCATCGTCGAAGTCCACAGTCACGATGACGTTCGAGCGGTCCTCGGGACGGGTCACGTAGGGGCTCGCCACGGGGGAGGCCTCCGCCCAGGAGTACAGGCGTCCCGCTGAGTCCGCCGTGCGGGCGGCGGCGAAGGGCAGCCCGCCCTGGGCGTTGAGCCACTCCACCTGCGCGTCGAGCGTGACCAGGGTGGACAGCGACGGGGTGTTGTACGTCTGGTTCAGGCGCGAGTTGTCGATCGCCGTCCGGAGGTTGAGGAAGTCGGGGATCCAGCGGTCGCCGGCATCGATCCGGGCCGCCCGCTCCAGCGCTGCGGGGGAGAAGAGGCCCAGCCACAATCCGCCGTCGGAGGCGAAGTTCTTCTGCGGGGCGAAGTAGTAGACATCGGCCTCGGAGACGTCCACGTCGAGGCCGCCGGCCGCGGAGGTCGCGTCCACGAGGACCAGGGCGCCGTCGTCCGCGCCCTCGACCCGTCGAACGGGAGCCGCGACACCCGTCGACGTCTCGTTCTGCGGCCAGGCGTAGGTGTCCACGCCGGCTGCGGCCGCCGGATCGGGGCGCGTACCCGGCGGGGCCGTGATGATGTCCGATGCCTCGAGGAACGGCGCCCTGGTGGTGGCGGAGGCGAACTTGGAGCCGAACTCGCCGAAGGAGAGGTGCTGCGCCCTGTGCTCCACGAGCCCGAAGGTGGCGACATCCCAGAAGGCCGTCGAGCCGCCTACCCCGAGGACCACCTCGTATCCCTCGGGTGCGCCGAAGAAGGTGCTCAGACCGTCCCGCACGCGCCCGACGAGATCGCGCACGGGAGCCTGGCGGTGCGACGTGCCCAGCAGGACCCGTCCCGCGGACACGAGGGCGTCGATCTGTCCGCTCCGGACCTTGGACGGACCGGCGCCGAACCGGCCGTCCGACGGCAGGAGGTGCTCGGGGATGCGGGGCAGTTCGGTCATGGGTGCTCCAGCTGTTTCGGCGGCGGGTATCGCCCTCATTCTGCCCGAGGAGCCGGTGGCGCTCCATTTGTTAACGCCGCACGCGGAGGATGCGGCGGGGACGCCGTCGCCGTCCCCGTCGATTGCCGGGGGAATCGCACCATGGGTTAACCTTGGGAGGCGTGGGGCGGAACAGGTCGTGGCGGCCGTGGACCCCCACCGGCGTGAGGCATCCCAGCCGCGCACCCGCACCGCACCAAGGAGCTGACCCGCATGACGGACCTCATCGACACCACCGAGATGTACCTGCGGACCATCCTTGAACTCGAGGAAGAGAACATCGTCGCCCTGCGGGCGCGCATCGCCGAACGGCTGCGCCACTCGGGACCCACGGTCTCCCAGACCATCGGCCGCATGGAGCGTGACGGACTGGTGGTCGTCTCGGGTGACCGGCACCTCGAGCTCACCGAGCTGGGACGGCACCGGGCCACCGGGGTCATGAGGAAGCACCGCCTCGCGGAACGCCTCCTGAGCGACGTCATCGGGCTCGACTGGGCCTACGTGCACGACGAGGCCTGCCGCTGGGAGCACGTGATGAGCGAACGCGTCGAGCGCAGGCTCTACGAACTCCTGGGCAAGCCCTCCGAGTCGCCCTACGGGAATCCCATCCCCGGCCTCGAGGCCATCGGCGGCGTCCAGTCCGAACTCTTCACCGACGGCGTGGTCACCCTGCTCTCCGCCATGGGCACCTACTCGCCCGAGAAGCCGGTCACGCTGGTGCGCCTGGCCGAGCCGATCCAGGTCGACCCGGAACTCCTGACCCAGCTCGACGAGGGCGGCCTGCGGCCGGGTGCACGCCTCAGCCTGGAGTCGGTGGGCGGGTACGTCTCCGTCCGCGTCCCCGGGGTGGAAGGTGCGCTCGAGCTGCCTCCGGAGGTCGCCTCGCACGTGTTCGTCTCCGTCGCATCCTGAGTCCGGCACGGCTCCGTCATCAATAACACACCATTCCGTGACCGTAACGTGACATACCGCGATATCTGAGGTAGCCTCCATCTTGTGCCAAATTCGCTCTAGATCCGGCACCCTCCTGCAAATCGCCTAGCTCTGCCATTGCCGGAGGTCCGTCCGCACCATCGCATGGCAGAGGCGGGGGAACCAATTTTCGGGTTTCTGTTCCAGAAATCCTTGGGGTTAAGTCGCTGTTTCCGCAGCGGCCGGGTGACTCCCATCCGAATCCGACAGCTCACCTCGCAGGCGTTGGGAGAGGCAATCCAACGTGTCCAAAAGCTCTTCGCCGGGCCGCCACCGCGCGCCCCGGGACGTCAGTCCGCTGACGGCCCTGTCCACAGCAGCAGCATCCAGTGCCGGATCGGTCGGCCGCCAGGCAGCCGTCATCGTCGCGGCGTCGGGCCTGGTCCTGACCGCGGGACTGCCCGCCCAGGGTGCAACCGCCCCCGAGCGTGAAGTCCAGTCCTCCGCAGCGTTGACCGTGAGCCGCGTCGTGTCGGCCGAGGTCACCGTGCCGGCCACCGCGACGGTCTCCTTCGACCGCGTGGCCGTCGATGTCACTCCTGCTCCCGAGGTCGTCGAGCCGCCGGCTCCCGTCGTCGAGGCCGAGCCCGCCGTCGTCGTCGAGGCTCCCGCCGCGGTCGTGGCGCCCGCTGCTCCCGTCGAGGTCGCTGCTGTCGAGGCCGCTCCCGCCGCGGCCGCTCCTGTCGAGGCCGCTCCCGTCGCACCCGCCGCCGTGGCGCCCGCACCGGTCGCCGTCGCCGAGCCCGTCGTCGCACCGGCACCCGCGCCTGTCCAGTCCTCCGGTGTCGCTGCCGGACTGGTCGCCTCTGCCTACGGCCAGATCGGCGTCGCCCAGGACTGCACCGCGATGGTCGAGACCGCCCTGCGCTCCGTCGGCAAGTCCGTCGGCGATCTCGCACCCGGCCAGTTCTTCCAGTTCGGCGACGTCGTCGGCTCCCCCGCTGCGGGTGACCTGGTCATCACGGCGGGCCACGTCGCGATCTACGTCGGTAACGGCCAGGTCATCAGCGGTGGCCTCAACGGCATGAACACCGGCCTCCACAACCTCTCAGACCTTCCCGGCGCCGGCTTCGTCCGCGTCCGCTAGAACCCCTTCGGAGAAACCACCATGTCTTCACGCGCCATCATCGCCCGCCACCGCAGCGAAACCCAGGACACCGCCGGCCTCTCGGCCCTCGCCAAGGCCGTCACCACCGGCGGCATGGGCCGCCAGGCCGCCGTCATCGCCGCGGCCTCCGGCCTCGTCCTGACGAGCGGGGTCGCAGCCAACGCCGCGGACCTGCAGCCGCAGCGTGACGCCGCAGCGTCCAGCGTCACGGTCACCTCGGCCCGCGCGGCCGTCGTCGCCTCGTCCGAGACCGCCGTCGCCTTCAACATGACCCCGGTCAAGGTCACCGCCAAGCCGGTCGTCGTCGAGGCGCCCGTCGCCGAGCCCGCCCCGGTCGTCGAGGCACCCGTCGCCGAGGCTCCGGCACCCGTCGTCGTCGAGGCACCCGTCGCCGAGGCTCCGGCACCCGTCGTCGTCGAGGCGCCGGTCGCACCGGCTCCCGTCGCCGCGGCCGTCGCGGCCCCCGTCGCACAGGCCGCCCCGGTCGCCCCGGCTCCTGCTCCCGCCCCGGCTCCTGCTCCCGCCCCGGCCGCCTCCTCCGGAGTCGCGGCGACCATCGCCGCCGCGGCCCAGGGCCAGCTCGGCGTCATGCAGGACTGCACGCGCCTGGTCAGCAACTCGCTCGCCGCCGCGGGCATCAACTTCCACGGCTGGCCGGCAGGCTACCTCTCCCTCGGCCGCACGGTGGGCGCAGGCGAGGCCATCCCGGGTGACCTCATCTACTACGCCGACGGCGGCATGGGCATGGCCCACATCGCTGTCTACATCGGTGGCGGCCAGGCCGTCCACGGTGGCTTCAACGGCAACACCACGGTGATCGCACCGGCAGAGCTCGGCTCGGGCGGCGTCTACATCCGCGTCGGCGGCTGATCACCCCAGCGACTCACGATCGAGGAACCGGCACGGACGTGCCGGTTCCTCTGTCGTTGGGCGGCGGTAGCCCGACGCCGTGCGGCGCGTCAACCCGTCCCCGCGCCGGTTCGCCGCACGCCGGTCTCCGGCTTACCCTTGCAGTGTCAATCCGAAGCTCTTCTCCCGTACCCCGGGATGGCAACCGGTTGCGGGGAACAGGTCAGCAATGAGGCCACCGTATGCGCACTCTTGTTCTGAATGCAGGGTATGAACCACTGGCGGTCGTCACGTTCCGCCGGGCACTCGTGCTTGTCCTCACCGGCAAGGCCAGCGTCATCGCGGAGGACGACGAGCCGGTCGTCGGACCCACCGAGATCCTCGGCCGGCCGTCCGTGATCCTGCTCAACAGATACGTCAGGGTCCCCTACCGGCACGACGTCACGGCCACGAGACGCGGGGTCCTGCGGCGGGACAACCACCTGTGCGCCTACTGCGGCAAGACGGCCTCGACCATCGACCACGTCCTGCCGAGATCGAGGGGTGGGGGCGACACGTGGGAGAACCTCGTGGCCTGCTGCCTGAAGTGCAACAACGCCAAGGGGGACAAGACGCTCGCCAGCCTCGGCTGGAAGCTGCGCGTCGTCCCGCTGCCCCCGCGGGGGCCCCAGTGGCAGATCCGCGAGCTCGAGAAGCCTGCCCCCCAGTGGAGCGAGTTCCTCACGGAGACCGCCGCGTGATCCCCGACACCCCCCGATTCGATGCGATCGTCCTGGCGGGCGGCCGCTCCACGAGGCTCGGCGGTGTGCCGAAGGCGGGACTCGTCCTCGACGGAGCGACGCTGCTGCAGCGCACGTGCGCCGCCCTCGCCGATGCGGAGCGGCTGACGATCGTGGGACCGGAACCGGACGGCGGCGCCCGGCCCTCCGGGGAGGGGCCGCCGTCGTTCGTGCGGGAACACCCGCCCTTCGCCGGACCGGCCGCCGCCGTCGTCGCCGGATTCCGGGCCGGGACCGGTGGGAGGGCGCCGTGGTGCGCCGTGGTGGCCTGCGACATGCCGCGCGTGGCCGTGCTCATTCGCGTGCTTCTCGCCGAGGCGGCGCTCGGCGGGACGACCTCGCTGGTCGCGGTCGACGGCGGCCGCGAACAGCCGCTGGCCGCCCTCTACCGGAGCGACGCGCTCGGAGGCGCCATCGACGAGGTCCTCGCCCGGGGTTCGGCCGACAACCTGTCGATGCGCAGCCTCCTTGCTAGTGTGAGGAGCAGACCGGTCCCGGTTCCCCCGGGCACAACGCACGACGTCGACACCTGGAGTGATGCACGAGCGCTGGGAGTCGACGTCCCCTAGTACTGCCCGGAGGGCCCATGGACGACCGCCAGAAGCTGCTGCACGACTGGACCGAGAAACTGCTCGCCGCCTACGAGATCGACGGGACGCGCGTCGACGTCGACGCCGTCCTCGGCCTCGCCGGGAAGGCCGCCCACGGCGTCGTCCGCCCGGCGGCACCCCTCACGACCTTCGTCGTCGGGTACGCCGCGGGCCTCGCGGTCGGCAGCGGGCAGGCCGACGAGGACCTGGCCATGCGCTCGGCCATGGCGGTGGCCGATGCGCTCTGCGCCGAGGCCGCGGCGGACGGAGACCCCGCATGAGCGAGGCCGCCGCAGCGCACAACGTCGACTGGATGGCCGCGCGCGCACTCGCCCACGGCGCGGGGCGCCCGCTGCCGTTCCAGACCGTCAACCTCGCGGACGCCCTCGGGCAGACGCTCGCCGAACCCGTCCACGCACTGCAGGCCATTCCGCACTACGCGTCGTCCGCGATGGACGGCTGGGCCGTGAACGGGGCGCCGCCCTGGACGCTCGTGAGGCACACGGAGCCCGAGGAGCACCCCCGAGGAAGACCGTCGCCGCACTCCGACTCCGGTGCGGTGTCCCTCGCCCCCGGCGAGGCGACCTTCATCCTCACCGGTGGCGTGGTGCCGCAGAACGCCGTCGGCATCCTGCGCACCGAGCACGGGTCGGTGCGCGGGGACGTGCTGGACCGCAACGACTCCGCGCGGCCCGACGAGCCGTCCCCGCACGAGCACGTCCGGCCGGCAGGGGAGGAGGCCGAGGCAGGCTCCGAGGCCATCCCGGCCGGCGTCGTCCTGAACCCGGCGCAGATCGCCCTCGCCGCGGTGTGCGGCCACGACACCCTCGCCGTCCTGCGGGCACCGAGGGTGTCCCTGCTGATGACAGGGGACGAGGTGATCGACCACGGGCTCCCGCACCCCGGCCAGGTGCGTGACACCTTCGGCCCCCAGCTTCCCGGATTCGTCGCGATGCTGGGCGGCCACGTCGACGTCGCGGGGCGCGCGAAGGACGACCTCGACGACGTCGTGGCGGCCATCAGCGCCGAACCGACCGATGAGCTGTCCCTCGCGCGGGCCTCCGGCGACGTCCTCATCACGACCGGTGGAACGGGCAGCTCGTCCGCCGACCACATCCGCAGGGCGCTCACCGAACTCGGCGCCGAACTGATCATCGACGGCATCGCGATGCGGCCGGGACACCCGACGCTGCTGGCACGACTGCGCGACGGACGTTTCCTGGTGGGACTGCCCGGCAATCCGCTCGCCGCGATGATGGCGATGCTCACGGTGGCCGGCCCGCTGCTCGCGGGACTGCGCGGCTCACCGCTCGAGGAGCCGGGGACCGTGACGAGCGCGGACGCCTTCGAGCCGCTGCCGGGGCGGAGCCGGCTGGTGCCCTACCGGAGCGGGTCGGGGCGCGCGGTGCCGAGTACGCACCAGCGGTCCGGGATGCTGCGCGGACTCGCAGCGGCCGACGGCGTGATGGTGGTCCCTGCCGAGGGCTGCGCCGCCGGTGATGCCGTGCCGTCCCTGGCGCTGCCGTGGCTAGCCGGCTGAGGATTCCCGGGCGGGGAGCGCCGCCACAGGAGTGGCCTCGTCAGGCGGCCTTCTCGAGCCGCACGACGACCGACTTCGACGTCGGCGTCCCGCTGACGTCCGCCGTCGAATCCAGGGGTACCAGGACGTTCGTCTCGGGGTAGTAGGCGGCCGCGCAGCCCTTCGGCGTCGAGTAGGCGACCGCCCGGAAGTCCTCGGCGCGGCGCTCGACGCCGTCCGCCCACTCCGAGACCAGGTGCACCATGTCGCCGTCGTCGATACCCGCCTCCGCCAGGTCCTGCGGATTGACGAACACCACGCGGCGGCCGCCGGAGATCCCGCGGTAGCGGTCGTCCTTGCCGTAGATCGTGGTGTTGTACTGGTCGTGCGAACGGAGGGTCTGCAGGATCAGCCGGCCCTCGGGCACGTGCGGGTACTCGAGGGGATTGGCGGTGAAGTTCGCCTTGCCGGTCGCGGTGGTGAAGGTACGGCTGTCCCTGGGCCCGTTGGGCAGGACGAAGCCGCCGGGCGTGTCCAGGCGGGTCTCGAAGTCGCCGAAGCCGGGCACGACGGCGCTGATGTGCTCGCGGATCACGCGGTAGTCCGCCTGCGCGGCGGTCCAGTCGAGCTGGGGTGCGTTGACGCCGTAGGGGCTGCCGTTGCGCGCGAACAGGCGGTCGGCGAGCTGGCAGACGATCTCGATCTCGGAACGCATCTGGTCGCTCGCGGGCTGCAGGCGTCCCGTGGAGGCGTGCACCGCGCTCATCGAGTCCTCGACCGTGACGCGCTGGTTCCCGCCGGCCTGGGTGTCGCGGTCGGTGCGCCCGAGCGCGGGGAGGATCAGGGCCCGGGCGCCCGTGATGAGGTGGGAGCGGTTCAGCTTGGTGGAGACCTGCACCGTCAGCCGGGTGGTGCGCAGCGCCTGCTCGGTGACGTCGGTGTCCGGGGTGGCGCGGACGAAGTTGCCGCCCATGCCCATGAAGACGCGCGCCTTCCCGTCGCGCATCGCGCGGATGGCCGCGACGGTGTCCACGCCGTGCTTCCGCGGCGATGCGAAGCGGAAGCGCTGGTCGAGGGCGTCGTGGAACGCCTCGGGCATGCGTTCGAAGATGCCCATGGTGCGGTCGCCCTGGACGTTCGAGTGCCCCCGGACGGGACAGACCCCGGCATTGGGCTTCCCCACGTTGCCCTGGAGCAGGAGCACGTTGACGACGTCGCGCAGTGTGGCGACCGAGTGCTTGTGCTGTGTCAGCCCCATCGCCCAGCAGACGATCGTGCCGGGGGAGGCGATCATGCGGTCGCCCACCCTCGTGATCTCCGCCTTCGAGAGCCCACTCGCCGTCGTGATCTCGTCCCAGCCGGTTCCGCGCAGGCCCGCGAGGTAGTCCTCGAGGCCCAGGGTGTGCTCGGCGATGAAGGCGGAATCGAACACGGTGCCGGTGGCCTCCTCGCGTTCGAGCAGGTGCTTGCCCAGGCCCTGGAACAGGGCCTGGTCGCCGCCGATGCGGATCTGCAGGAAATCGTCGGCCAGGGCGGTGCCGCCGCCGAAGCGGGCGCCGAGCAGGCCGCGGGCGTTCTGCGGGTTCTCGAACCGCATCAGGCCGGCCTCGGGCAGCGGATTGACGGCCACGATGGCCCCGCCGTTCTTCTTGGCCTTCTCCAGGGACGTGAGCATGCGGGGATGGTTGGTGCCGGGATTCTGGCCCGCGACGATGATCAGCGGCGCCGTGTCGAGGTCGAGCAGGGACACCGTCCCCTTACCCACGCCGAGGGTCTCGTTGAGCGCCGAGCCCGAGGACTCGTGGCACATGTTGGAGCAGTCGGGCAGGTTGTTCGTGCCGATCCCGCGCACCATCAGCTGGTACAGGAAGGCCGCCTCGTTGGAGGTGCGCCCGGAGGTGTAGAAGATCGCCTCGTCCGGGCTGTCCAGGGCCGCCAGTTCGTCGACGACGACCTGGTACGCCTCGTCCCAGGACACGGGCCGGTAATGCGTCCCGCCCTCGTCGAGCAGCATCGGGTGGGTCAGCCGGCCCTGCTGGCCGAGCCAGTAGTCGTCACGGTCCAGGAGGTCCCGGACGGCGTGTTCGGCGAAGAACGACGGCGGCACGGTCCTCCGCGTGGCCTCCTCGGCGACCGCCTTCGCCCCGTTCTCGCAGAACTCGGCGGTGTGGCGCTTGTCCCCCTCGGGCCATGCGCAGCCCATGCAGTCGAAACCCTTCACCTGGTTGACGGCGAGCAGTGTCTGCGCGCTCCGGACGGGTCCCATCTGGTCGATCGAGATCTTGAGCGAGTTGATGACGGCCGGGAGTCCCACGGCCGTCGTCTTCCGGGCGCCCACCGTCAGCCGGGTCTCGTCGATATTGTCCTTCGGTGCCTTCGTTGCCACGCTGTCCACATCCTCGTGTCGGAGTCGACGAGCCAGGGGATGTCCGGAGTCAACTAACCTCATCCTAGGGCCGAGGTAAGGAGTGCCGGATGAACCGGGTTACACAGCGACGTCGCATCACCAAATTCCGCATCGGGGCGCAGACGGGACGCCGTGAGGACGTCCTGGCGGGCGAGGAACCCCTGGAGATCCGGCTCGGGGGGAGCGCCTTCACTGTCACCATGCGGACACCGGGCGACGACTTCGACCTCGTGGCCGGGTTCCTCGTGTCGGAGGGTGTCGTCTGGGAACCGGGCCAGCTGCCCAGCCTCCGGTACTGCGCGGGCGTCGACGAGGACGGCCGGCAGACCTTCAACGTGGTCGAGGCGCAGCTGCGGCCCGGCGTCGAGCTCCCGGACACCGCGATGGAGCGCCACGTGTACACCTCGAGCTCGTGCGGCATCTGCGGCACGGCCTCGATCGACGCCGTCCGCAAGTCCTCACGGTTCGACCTCCGGGAGGACGCGGCGCGGATCGACCTCGGGGTCCTGGCCTCCCTGCCCGACCGGCTGCGGGAGAGCCAGAAGCTCTTCGACCGCACCGGAGGCGTCCACGCCGCCGGCCTGTTCACCGCGGAGGGGGAGCTCCTGTGCCTCCGGGAGGACGTGGGGCGGCACAATGCCGTGGACAAGGTGGTGGGCTGGGCACTGCGCGGGGGGATGCTGCCCCTGCGGGGGACCGTCCTCCAGGTCTCGGGGCGGGCGTCCTTCGAACTGGTGCAGAAGGCGCAGCTCGCCGGGATCCCCGTGCTCGCCGCCGTCAGCGCGCCGTCGTCGCTGGCCGCCGACCTGGCGGACGACGCCGGGCTCACGCTGGTGGGCTTCAGCCGCGGGACCTCACTGAACTGCTACTCGCACCCGGACCGCATCGCGGCCTGAGCCCGCCCCCTGAGGCGGACCGGGTGCGGCGTCATGCACGCGGTTCGGCGCAGGAGGGCGTGTCGACGCGCGACACGCCGATGTTCCGGCGACGCCGCCCCGAAAGCCGTGCACGACGCCGCAGGGTCAGAAGGGGTTGAGCAGGCGCTGGACGAAGCGGCGGGTCCGCTCCTCGCGGGGATTACGCAGCACCTGGTCCGGATGGCCGTGCTCGACGACGACGCCGCCGTCCATGAAGACCACCTCGTCGGCGACCTCCCGGGCGAACGCGAGCTCGTGCGTCACGATCACCATGGTCCACTTCTCCTCGGCCAGCTCCTTGATCACCGTGAGGACCTCGCCCACCAGCTCCGGATCCAGCGCCGAGGTCGGCTCGTCGAACAGGAGGAGGTCGGGCTGGAGTGCCAGGGCACGGACGATACCGACCCGCTGCTGCTGCCCGCCCGAGAGGTTGAACGGGTAGTCGTCCCGCTTCGCGGCCAGGCCCACGCGTTCGAGCAGCCGTTCGGCATCCGCAACGGCCTCCTTCCGGGGCCGCTTCTGGACCTGGACAGGACCCTCGATGATGTTCTCGAGCACCGTCCTGTGCGGGAACAGGTTGTAGTTCTGGAAGACCATGGCGCTGCGGTCGCGGAGGGCCAGCGCCTCCTTCTTCGTCACCCTCGCGCCGAAGTCCACCGACGGGCCGCCGCGGAAGGCAACCGTCCCGCCGTCGGGCGTCTCCAGTCCGTTGAGGCAGCGCAGCACCGTGGTCTTGCCGGACCCGGACGGGCCCACGAGCGCGACGACCTGGCCGCTGTCGATGTGGAGGTCGATCGAGGAGAGCACGCGGTTGGTGCCGAAGGACTTCTGCAGGGCCGTGACCTCCAGCAGGGGGCCCTCCGAAGTGTGCGGTAGCAGGGGATCAGTGGGCGACATAGCGGTCCAACCTCTTCTCGAGTGCGGACTGGCCGCTGGACAGGACCAGGCAGATCACCCAGTAGATCGCGGCGGCCTCGACGTAGACCAGCATGAATTCCTGCGAGAAGGCGGCAATCTGCTGGGCCTCCCGGAACAGTTCCGTGACGAGGATGACCGACGCGAGGGACGTGTCCTTGACGAGGCTGATGAAGGTGTTCGACAGCGGTGGCACGGACACGCGTGCCGCCTGCGGCAGGATGACCCGGCGCAGGGCGACCGCGCGGGACATGCCGATGGTGTGGCACGCCTCCCACTGGCCCTTCGGGACGGACAGGATCGCGGCCCGCAGGATCTCCGCCGCGTACCCACCGACGTTGAGGGAGAACGCGATGATCGCGCTCGGCCACGGGTCGATGGTGAGCCCGATCGAGGGCAGTCCGTAGAAGATCACGAACAGCTGCACCAGCAGGGGAGTGCCCCGGATGACGGAGACGTAGAAGCGGGCGATCCCCGCGAGGACGGGCTGTCCGCTGATGCGCAGCAGTGCGACGACGAGCGCCAGTGCGAGGCCGATGGCGAAGGACGCGAGCGAGAGCGGGATGGTTCCCACCACGCTGCCGGAGACCATCGGCCAGAACGAGGTGCGCGCCAGCTCCCAGTCCATCAGTCAGCTCCTCCGGGCCGGGCGCCGGGCGTGCACGGGCGCGGTCCGCCCCCTGCTGCCGGCATCACTCGCTGACGTCGGAGCCGAAGTACTTCTCCGAGATCTCCGCGAGGGTGCCGTCCGCGCGCAGTTCCCCGAGCGCCGTGTTGATGGCGTCCACGAGGTCGGTGCTGCCCTTGCGCACCGCGACGGCGCTCTCCGAGGTCTCGTCGGTGGTGACCGCGATCTTGATGCCTGCGTTGTTGCTGGTCTTCTGGTAGTCGAGGTAGGTCAGCTCGTCGTTGATGGTCGCGTCGACGCGGCCCTGCTCGAGGAGCGTGACGGACTGTGCCCAGCCCTCGACGGGCTCGACGTCGGCACCGGCCTCCTGCGCCAGCTCGTACCAGTTGCTGGTCAGCGACTGCGCGGTGGTCTTGCCGGAGAGGTCCTCGAAGGAGGTGATGTCGGTGTTGTCCGCCGTCGTGACGATCACGCCCGAGCTCACGGTGTACGGATCGGAGAAGTCGTAGGTCTCCTTGCGCTCGTCCGTGATAGAGACCTGGTTCGCGATGACGTCGAAGCGGCCCGCCTCGAGACCCGCGAAGATCGCGTCCCACTGCGTCTCCTCGAACTCGGCCTCCACGCCCAGCTTCTCGGCGACCGCGGTGATGACCTCGACGTCGTACCCGGTCAGGTCGCCGCTGCCGCCCTCGTGGTAGCTGAAGGGCTTGTACGTGCCCTCGGTCCCGACGGTGAGCACGCCCGCGTCCTGGATTTCCTGGAGCGACGTCGGGGCCGCGGACTCGGATGCTCCACCGTTCCCTGCGGGCGTCGAGGATGAACCGCAGCCGGCGAGCGCCAGGGTGAGGGCTGCGGCGGCACCGAGGAGGGACAGGCGGTGGGTCATGGGACTTCCTTTGGTCTCGAGTGGACGGGCTCGGCGGGCGGGGAAATAGAAGGAGCCATGGTTGGCTTGAACCCTACGTACCTCCGCCCCGACCGGGACCGGAGTAGAACACTACTGAGGTGAACACCGGAGCATCCACTTATTGTTCCGAAGTATTGCGGCGGGGGTCCAGAAACCCGGGACCCGAGCCGGGACTGGCATCCGTGGAAGGAATCGCTATGAGCATGGAAGGCGCGGCCTGGAGCTCGCTGTACAAGATCTCGACGGCGAAGAACGGTGCGCACGGCTTCTCCCGGGAGTCGGTGCGCCGCATCCTCACGTTCGCCGTGCCGTACCGGTCGAAGCTGCTGCTGTTCATCCTGCTGTCCGTGGCCGGGGCGTTCCTCGCGGTCGCGACGCCGGTCCTGGCCGGGCAGGTCGTCGACGTGATCGTCGCCCGCGGCGAGGTGCGCACCGTCGTGTGGCTCGCCGTCGTCATCGCGCTCGTGGCCGTCGCGGATGCGGCGGTGTCCCTCGTGACGCGGTGGTACTCGGCGCGCATCGGTGAGGGCGTCATCCTCGACCTGCGGACCGCCGTGTTCAACCACGTGCAGAAGATGCCCATCGCCTTCTTCACGCGCACCCGCACCGGCGCGCTGGTGAGCCGCCTGAACAACGACGTGATCGGCGCCCAGCAGGCCTTCAGCGGCACGCTCTCCGGAGTGGTCACCAACCTCGTGGCGCTGGTCCTCACCCTCGCGGTCATGCTCAGCACCTCGTGGCTGGTCACGGTGCTCGCCGTCGTCATGCTGCCCGTCTTCCTGGTCCCGGCGCGCCGCATGGGGAGCCGCCTCGCGGCCCTCCGCCGCGAGGCGGCCGACCACAACTCGGCCATGAGCACCCAGATGACCGAGCGGTTCTCGGCACCCGGCGCCACCCTGGTGAAGCTCTTCGGGCGGCCCGACGAGGAGGCCGAGGAATTCCGTGTCCGCGCGGCGCGCGTGAGGGACATCGGAGTGCGGACGGCGATGCTGCAGTTCGTGTTCTTCACGGCGCTGATGCTCGTCTCGGCGCTGGCACTGGCCCTGGTGTACGGGCTCGGCGGTTTCCTCGCGCTCGCGGGACAGCTGGACACCGGCGAGGTGGTGACGCTCGCACTCCTGCTCACGCGCCTCTACGCACCCCTGACGAGCCTGGCGAACGCGAGGGTCGAGATCATGAGCGCGATCGTCAGCTTCGAGCGCGTGTTCGAGGTGCTCGACCTCGAGCCGCTCATCCAGGAGAAGTCCGACGCCGGGAGCGTGCCGGCGGGCCCGGTGGCGGTGGAGTTCGACGACGTCCGCTTCGCGTACCCGTCCGCGGACAAGGTCTCGCTCGCCTCCCTCGAGGAGGTCTCGACGCTGGACACCCGGGGCGGCGAGGAGGTGCTGCACGGGGTGTCCTTCCGGATCGAGCCCGGGCAGACGGTCGCACTGGTGGGCACATCGGGTGCCGGGAAGTCGACCATCGCACAGCTCCTCGCGCGCCTGTACGACGTCGACAGCGGTGCGGTGCGGCTGTCCGGTGCGGACGTCCGCGACGTGACCTTCGCGTCGATGCGGCAGACACTGGGCATGGTGACGCAGGACGGCCACCTGTTCCACGAGACGATCCTCTCCAACCTGCGGCTCGCGCGGCCGGAGGCAACGGAGGACGAGGTGTGGGACGCCGTCCGGCGGGCGCGGCTCGAGCCGCTCGTGCGGTCGCTGCCGGACCAGCTGGACACGATGGTCGGTGAACGCGGCTACCGGCTGTCGGGTGGCGAACGCCAGCGCATGACGATCGCGCGCCTGCTGCTCGCGCATCCGCGGGTGGTCATCCTGGACGAGGCGACGGCGGCGCTCGACTCGACGTCGGAGGCGGCCGTGCAGGCCGCGCTGAGCGAGGCGCTCGAGGGCCGGACGGCGATGGTCATCGCGCACCGCCTGTCCACCGTCCGCAGCGCCGACCTGATCCTCGTCGTCGAGGACGGGTCGATCGTGGAGCGGGGGACGCACGACGAACTGCTGGCGGTGGGGGGCCGCTACGAGGAGCTGCACCGCACGCAGTTCGCGGTGCAGAAGAACGTCGCGGTGGACGAGGAGCCCGAGGCGCTCACCGGCGTCTGACGTTCAGCCGCGCAGCGACAGCAGGGCGGGGATCACGTAGCCGGTCAGCAGCGGGGCGAGATCCACGCGGTGCTGCGGCCCGTCGAGGGGGAGCCAGTCGATCTCCTCGATCTCGGCCGCAGGACGGGGCTCGGCGGTCAGCGGGCACAGGAAGACGGTGGCGACCAGGTGGGTGTCCGCTTCGTTCGCCGCCGGCCCCTCCCAGGTGCCCAGCAGGGTCAGGTCCTGCGGTGCGACGGTGAGGCCCAGCTCCTCGGACACCTCTCGGGCGCCGGCCTGCGCCGGCGACTCGCCCGGCTCCGGCTTGCCGCCGGGCTGCATGAACAGCGTCGTCCCGCGCTTGCGTACCAGCAGCAGGCGGCCGCGGTCGTCGATCAGGCACAGGGCGGTGACGGTGATCGTCGCCCGGTCGGTCATTCGGCTCGTCCGTTCCGGCATGGCGTCCAACCTACCGCCGGACGACGAAGGAGGATGGGCGCGGCTGCCCATCCTCCTTCGATGCCGTGTGCCCCTGGCCGGAATCGAACCGACGACCTTCCCTTTAGGAGAGGGACGCTCTATCCTACTGAGCTACAGAGGCTCGGATCCGTGGTGCTCCCGATCCGGCGGTCCTAGCTTACCCGTTGTTCGTCCCGGGGTCCGCGCTCCTGCGCAGGTCCGCGCAGGCGCCGCGGCAGGAACACGGCCACCGCTCCTGCGAGGAGGCTGACGGCGAGCAGCACCCAGCGCAGGACCGTCAGCGCCGAGGCGAGTGCCACCGTGCCGGGATCGGCGCCCGCGAGCGCAGTGTCGATCGCGATGTTCTCCCACAGGTCGGCGACGACGAAGAGGATCACCGGCGACCACAGCAGCCGGCGCAGCCAGCGGCGTCCGACGTTGAGCTGGACCAGCAGGAGCCAGGCGAACGCGAAGATCAGCGGGAACAGCGTGCCGGCGGTCCGGTGCACGTAGCTCAACTGGCCGCGGGCGTCGTCGTCCATCGTCTCGCGCAGGCGCTGGACGTACCCGGCGTCGTATCCGCCGATCATCAGGTCCGGCATGGTCAGTCCTCCGGACAGCTGCGTCATCTGGCCCAGTGTCAGCAGGTGGAAGTACCAGAAGAGGAACAGGGCGGCGACGGCGGCCGCAATGAGGACGAGGTTGCCGTTGCTCGTCCGGCTCCCCGCGGAGGGCGGCGTGGAGGGTGCGGAGGGTGCCACCGCCGGTACGCCGGCTGAATGCTTGCGTGCTATCTGCGCCCTCGTCTTCGCCACCCCTCCAGTATGGGCGACGCGGCGGCGGTCCCGGCATCGCCCCGACGGCGGCGCGCGGCGGGTGAGTGTCGGGGGTACCGCCTAGAATTGGAGCACCATGGACATGCTCTTCGATCCCTACGTCTCCCCGCCCACGCCCGCCGAGAAGAAGCGCGCGCGCGAGGCGGCGATGGCGGCGGAGCACTCCGATCCCGCCGCCGGACACGTGCCCTCGCGCGTCGGCGTGGACGAGCACAGGGCGCAGGAACTGCTGGTGGGACTGAACCCCCAGCAGGAGGAAGCCGTGAAGCACGGCGGGTCGCCCCTGCTGATCGTCGCCGGCGCGGGATCCGGCAAGACCCGTGTGCTCAGTCACCGCATCGCGTACCTGCTGGCCACCGGCCGTTCCCACCCCGGGCAGATCCTGGCCATCACGTTCACCAACAAGGCCGCCGCCGAGATGCGCGAGCGCATCGAGGGCCTCATCGGCGACGTCGCCAAGCGCATGTGGATCTCCACCTTCCACTCGTCCTGCGTGCGGATCCTCCGCCGCGAGGCGGCCTCCGTCGGGCTCAACTCGAACTTCTCCATCTACGACTCCGCCGACACGCTGCGCCTCATCACGCTCGTCGCCAAGGGCCTGGACCTCGATCCGAAGAAGTTCGCGCCCAAGGCGATCCAGCACAAGATCTCCGCGCTCAAGAACGAACTGATCGACGAGGAGACCTTCGCCTCGGAGGCAGGCCTCTCCGATCCCTTCGAGCAGGCCGTCGCCGAGGTGTACACGGGGTACGCCCAGCGCATGCGCCAGGCCAACGCCATGGACTTCGACGACCTGATCGCGCAGACCGTGTTCATGTTCCGGGCCTTCCCCGGCGTGGCCGACTACTACCGGCGCCGGTTCCGCCACGTCCTCGTCGACGAGTACCAGGACACCAACCACGCGCAGTACGCCCTCGTCCGGGAGATCGTCGGCGTCCCGGGTGAGTCCTCCGAGGACCCGGCGGAGCTGACCGTCGTCGGCGACTCCGACCAGTCCATCTACGCGTTCCGCGGCGCCGACGTCCGCAACATCGTCGAGTTCGAGAACGACTACCCGAGCGCGCGGACCATCCTGCTCGAACAGAACTACCGCTCCACCCAGAACATCCTCAGTGCCGCGAACGCCGTGATCTCCCGCAACCCGAACCGGCCGGAGAAGCGGCTGTGGACCGCCGAGGGCAGTGGCGAGAAGATCGTCGGCTATGTGGGTGAGAACGAGCACGAGGAGGCCCGTTTCATCGCCGAGGAGATCGACCGGCTCCAGGACGACGAGAACCTCCGCCCGGGTGATGTCGCCGTCTTCTACCGCACCAACGCCCAGTCACGGTCCATCGAGGAGATCCTGCTGCGCGTGGGCCTGCCCTACAAGGTGGTCGGCGGCACCAGGTTCTACGAGCGCAAGGAGATCAAGGACGCGCTCGCGTACCTGCGCGTCCTGGTGAACTCCGACGACGTCGTCAACCTGCGCCGTGTCCTCAACGAACCCAAGCGCGGCATCGGCGACCGTGCCGAGTACGCGATCGCGGCGCTCAGCGAGCGTGAGCGGATCAGCTTCATGCAGGCCCTCCGGCGGGCGGACCAGGCACCCGGGATGGCCACGCGCTCGGTCAACGCCGTGGCCGGATTCGTGAAGCTGATCGACGATCTCGCGGAGGTCGCCAGCGGGTCCGGCGCGTCCGCCGCCCTCGAGGCCGTGCTGGAGCAGACCGGCTACCTCGAGCAGCTGCGGACCAGCAACGATCCCCAGGACGAATCCCGCGTGGAGAACCTGGCCGAGCTCGTCGCCGTCGTCCGCGAATTCGAGCGCGACAACCCGGAGGGCACGCTCGGGGACTTCCTCGAGCAGGTGTCCCTCGTCGCGGACGCCGACTCCATCCCCGACGCCCCCGACGGTTCGGCGGCGGACGTGCAGCGCGCCGTCGAGGAGGCACGCCGCCAGGGCGTCGTGACCCTCATGACCCTGCACACCGCCAAGGGCCTCGAGTTCCCCGTGGTGTTCCTGACCGGCATGGAGCAGGGGATCTTCCCGCACCAGCGTTCGGCCACCGATCCGAAGGAGCTCGCCGAGGAACGGCGCCTGGCCTACGTGGGCCTGACCCGTGCCCGCCGGCGCCTGTACATCACCCGGTCCGAGGTCCGCAGCATGTGGGGCCAGAGCCAGTACAACCCGGCCAGCCAGTTCGTCAGCGAGATCCCCGAGGAGCTGATCTCCTGGAAGCGCGAGGGTGCGGCGAAGCCGGCGTGGACGTCCGGCGGGAGCATCAGCGGGCCGCGGTTCAGCGGGTCCTACTGGGGTGCGAGCGGTGGCGGCTTCACCGGGAGCGCCGCGGCTCCCTCGAAGAGCGTGGGACGCGTGCAGCCGCAGAAGGAAGTGGTGTCCGTCGCGGTCGGGGACCACGTCAACCACGCGAGCTTCGGCAACGGCACCGTCCTGTCCGTCGAGGGCGCCGGCGACAAGACCGTGGCCAAGGTGCGGTTCGACGTCGGCGAGAAGCGGCTGCTGCTGCGCTACGCACCCCTGACGAAGGTGGCCTGACGCCGTTCGCGGCATCATACCGGGAGGAAAAAACGTCAACGATCCCGGGCCGGATTTCTACACCGGATAGAACTGTGGCCTTACTCACTAAACCGATAGTCTGGGAAAGGCCTCCGGCCCGAGGGGCTAAAGTCCCTTGTGTAAACCTACTTCGACGTAGAAGGACTCTAGCCCGTGGACCTGTTTGAATATCAGGCGCGCGATCTCTTTGAGGCACACGGAGTTCCCGTGCTCGCCGGCATCGTGGCGCACACCCCAGAAGAAGCAAAGGCAGCAGCCGAGAAGATCGGCGGCGTCGTCGTCGTCAAGGCCCAGGTCAAGGTAGGCGGTCGTGGCAAGGCCGGCGGCGTTAAGGTCGCCAAGACCCCCGACGAGGCCTTCTCCTACGCTTCGGACATCCTCGGGATGGACATCAAGGGGCACACGGTCCACACGGTGATGATCGCGCAGGGCGCCGACATCGCCGAGGAGTACTACTTCTCCGTCCTGCTCGACCGGTCCAACCGCAACTACCTGGCCATGTGCTCGGTGGAGGGCGGCATGGAGATCGAGCAGCTCGCCGTCGAACGCCCCGAGGCGCTGGCACGCATCTCGGTGGACGCCGGCACCGGCATCGACCAGGCCAAGGCCGAGGAGATCGTCGACGCCGCGGGGTTCGCCCCCGAACTGCGCCAGGGTGTCGTCGCCACCATCCTCAAGCTGTGGGACGTCTTCGTGAAGGAGGACGCCACGCTCGTGGAGGTCAACCCCCTCGTGAAGACCGGCGCCGGTGACATCGTCGCCCTCGACGGCAAGGTCACCATCGACGAGAACGCCGGGTTCCGCCACGCGGACCACGCCGCCCTCGAGGACAAGGACGCGGCCGATCCGCTCGAGGCCAAGGCCAAGGAGAACGACCTCAACTACGTCAAGCTCGACGGCGAGGTCGGGATCATCGGCAACGGCGCCGGACTGGTCATGTCGACCCTCGACGTCGTCGCCTACGCCGGCGAGGCGCACGGCAACGTGAAGCCCGCCAACTTCCTCGACATCGGCGGTGGAGCGTCCGCCGAGGTCATGGCCGCAGGCCTCGACGTCATCCTCAACGACGCCCAGGTCAAGAGTGTCTTCGTGAACGTCTTCGGTGGCATCACCGCGTGCGACGCCGTGGCCAATGGCATCGTGAGCGCCCTCGAGATCCTCGGCGACGAGGCCAACAAGCCCCTCGTGGTGCGCCTGGACGGCAACAACGTCGAAGAGGGCCGCCGTATCCTCGCCGAGGCCAACCACCCGCTGGTGACCATCGCCGACACCATGGACGAAGGCGCCGACAAGGCCGCCGCGCTGGCCTACGGAAAGTAAAGGGTTCCCCACATGTCTATCTACCTCAACAAGGACTCGAAGGTCATCGTCCAGGGCATCACGGGCGGCGAGGGCACCAAGCACACCGCCCTCATGCTGAAGGCCGGGACCCAGGTCGTCGGCGGCGTCAACGCCCGCAAGGCCGGCACCACCGTGACCCACGGCGACGTCACGCTCCCCGTGTACGGCACCGTCCAGGAAGCCATGACGGAGACCGGCGCCGACGTGTCGATCGTCTTCGTCCCGCCGGCCTTCACCAAGGACGCCGTCGTGGAGGCGATCGAGGCCGGGATCGGCCTCGTCGTCGTCATCACCGAGGGTGTCCCCGTCCAGGACTCGGCCGAATTCTGGGCCCTCGCCCAGTCGAAGGTCGACGCGGACGGCAAGCAGGTCACCCGGATCATCGGCCCGAACTGCCCCGGCATCATCACGCCCGGCGAGTCGCTCGTGGGCATCACCCCCGCGAACATCACCGGCAAGGGCGGCGTGGGCCTCGTCTCGAAGTCCGGCACGCTGACCTACCAGATGATGTTCGAACTGCGCGACCTCGGCTTCTCCACGGCCATCGGCATCGGCGGCGACCCCGTCATCGGCACCACGCACATCGACGCCCTCGCGGCCTTCGAGGCGGACCCCGAGACCAAGGCCATCGTGATGATCGGCGAGATCGGCGGCGACGCGGAAGAGCGCGCTGCGGAGTTCATCAAGGCGAACGTCACCAAGCCGGTCGTCGGCTACGTGGCAGGCTTCACGGCGCCCGAGGGCAAGACCATGGGACATGCCGGCGCCATCGTCTCCGGCTCGGCGGGAACCGCGCAGGCCAAGAAGGAGGCCCTCGAGGCCGCCGGGGTCAAGGTCGGCAAGACGCCCTCCGAGACCGCCAAGCTCCTCCGCGAGGTCTACGCGACCCTCTAGGCCGCGACGCACTCCACCGGACAGCCTCCTCCGCATGCTGCGGGGGAGGCTGTTCGCGTCGGTGGGCCCGGTGCACCGACGGCCCGGGTCCACCGGGGTCGGGTGGGATCGCGCGCGGGACGCGGGCCCGGGACCGTAGCGTGGCAGGGACGGCCCGGACGGGAAGGAACGGACGAGCAGGAACGGACGAGCAGGAACGGACGGGGCATGAGCAGCGGAACGGGGAACAGCACGACCGGCCCGAGGGGCGACGACGGCGACCGGCGGCAGCGCAGGTACCTGTGCCGGGCGACGTGGGTGGCGACCCTCGGCGGCCTGCTGTTCGGCTTCGACACCGGCGTCATCAACGGCGCCCTGCCGTTCATGGTGGAGGACCTGCGTCTCACCGCCGTCACCGAGGGACTCGTCGCGAGCTCGCTGGTCTTCGGGGCGGCCTTCGGCGCCCTCACCGGGGGCAGGCTCGCCGACGCCCACGGCCGGAAGAGGATGATCCTCGTGCTCGCGGTGGTCTTCCTGGCCGGGACCCTGGGGACGTCCCTGGCCCCCGATGTGACCGTGATGGTCGTCTCGCGACTCGTCCTGGGACTGGCCGTGGGCGGCGCGTCCGTGATGGTGCCGATCTTCCTCGCCGAGCTGTCGCCGGCCGCCCGGCGCGGCCAGGTGGTGACACGCAATGAACTGATGATCGTGACAGGGCAGCTGATCGCCTTCAGCACCAGCGCCTTCCTGGGCACCGTGTTCGGGGACAGCTCCGGGATCTGGCGGTGGATGCTCGTCCTGGCGACCCTCCCGGCCATCGGCCTGTGGATCGGGATGCACTTCGTGCCGGAGAGCCCCCGCTGGCTCGCGGCCCACGGCGCCTTCGGCGTCGCGCTGCGCGTGCTGCAGCGGCTGCGGCCGGAGGAGGTCGCGCGCCAGGAGTACGAGGAGGTCAGGTCGACGGCTATCGAGGACCGCGGGCGCGAGACCGCGGGCCTCCGTGACCTGCGGACGCCCTGGCTCCGCAGGGTCTTCTTCGTGGGCCTCGGGCTGGCCGTCATCCAGCAGATCACCGGCGTCAACTCGATCATGTACTACGGGACGCAGATCCTCGTCGTCGCGGGGTTCGGCACGCAGGCCGCCCTGACCGCGAACATCGCGAACGGCATCATCTCGGTCGCGGCCACGTTCGTGGGGATCTGGCTGCTGGGCAGAGTGGGCCGCCGGCCCATGCTGCTGGTGGGCCAGATCGGGACGACGTCGGCCCTGCTCGCCATCGGGCTCGTCTCGCTGCTCGTGCCGGAGGGCACCGCGCGCGGGTTCCTCGTCCTCGCCCTGACCGTCACGTTCCTGGCCTTCCAGCAGGGTGCCATCTCGCCGGTGACCTGGCTGATGCTCTCCGAGATCTTCCCCATGCGCCTGCGCGGACTCGGGATGGGGGCGGCCGTCTTCGTCCTCTGGATGGTCAACTTCGCCGTGAGCCTCAGCTTCCCGATCCTGATGGCCGCGATCACGATCTCCACCACGTTCTTCGTGTTCGTGGTCCTCGGCGTCGCGGCGATCCTCTTCGCGCGCCGCTACGTCCCGGAGACGAGGGGGAGGAGTCTCGAGGAACTCGAGCACGAGTTCAAGTCGGCGGCCGGCGGTCCTGTCCGGTAGGGCGACGGGCGCCTGCGCTTGTAGGGTGGCGAAGGGGACCATCGATCGCGTCCCGCGAGATTCTAGGAGATTCCATGCGCGCCACCATCATCCACGGACCAGGCGATATCCGCGTCGAGGACCGGGACTATCCGAGCATCGTCCGCCCCACGGACGCCGTCGTGCGGGTCACCGCCTCGTGCGTCTGCGGGTCGGACCTGTGGCCGTACCGCGGTGTCCGCCCGACCAAGGAGCCCAAGGCGATCGGCCACGAGTTCGTGGGCGTCGTCGAGTCCGTCGGCGACGACGTCCGGGACCTCTCGGTCGGCGACTTCGTGATCGCCCCCTTCGTGGACAGCTGCGGGACCTGCCCGCCATGCCGGGACGGTGTCACGGTCGCCTGCGAGCATCTTGCGGGCTGGGGCAGCACGGACGAGCACGGGGACTTCGTGCAGGGCGGGCAGGGCGAGGCCGTGCGCGTCCCCCAGGCCGACGGGACGCTCCGCAAGGTCGAGGGCGTGTCGGAGCCCGATGCCGCCCTGACGGCGAGCCTCCTGACGCTCTCCGACGTCATGTCGACAGGCCACCACGCGGCCGTGTCCGCGAACGTCGGCCCGGGCAGCACCGTCGTCGTCGTGGGCGACGGCGCCGTGGGCCTCTGCGGTGTCCTCGCCGCCCGTCGCCTGGGTGCGGAGCGCATCATCGCGATGTCCCGCCACGAGGACCGCCAGGCGCTCGCACGCGAATTCGGCGCGACCGACATCGTCGCGGAGCGCGGCGACGCGGGCGTCGAGAAGGTGCGGGAGCTGCTCGGGGGAGTCCTCGCGGACTCGGTCCTCGAGTGCGTCGGCACCAAGGAGTCCATGGACCAGGCGCTGCGCAGCACCCGGCCGGGCGGACACCTCGGATTCGTCGGGGTCCCCGCGGGCGGACCCGAGCTGCCGATCAGCTACCTGTTCGCGAAGAACATCACGGTGGGCGGAGGCATGGCCCCCGCGCACACCTACATCCCCGAACTCCTGAAGGACGTCCTCGACGGGACGATCGACCCGGGCCGGGTGTTCGACGTCGAGATGCCGCTGGAGGACGTCGCCGAGGCGTACAAGGCGATGGACGAGCGCCGCGCCATCAAGGTGCTGCTCAAGCCCTGACCGCTCCACCACGACGCAGGGCCCCTCCCACCGGAGGGGCCCTGCGTCGTCGTGCCACCGATGCGGGCGCCGGCGGGCAGAATGGAGGGCATGACGACCCCCGGCACGGACTCCGCCTACCTCATCACCCGCGAGCGGCTCATCGCGGCTCCCGCCGAGACCATCTTCGAGGTCCTCGCACGGCCCTCCCTCCACAGCGTGATCGACGGGTCCGGGACCGTGCGGGGCGAGCAGCCCCACGGTCCCGCGCGCCTGTCACCGGGAGCGCGGTTCGGCATGGAGATGAGGATCGGTGCCCCCTACAAGATCCTCAACCGCGTGGTGGAGTTCGAGGAGGGCCGCCGGATCGCCTGGCGCCACTTCTCGGCCCACGTCTGGCGCTACACGCTCGAACCCCGCGGGGAGTCCACGCTCGTACGCGAGCAGTGGGACGGCCGGGCCGTGCCGTGGCGGATCGTCTTCCGGCTCGCCGGGTTCACCCGCCGCCACCCGGCCAGCATCGAGGCGACGCTGGCCAAGCTCGAGGACTACGTGCTGCGGGTCCGCGGAGCCTAGGCCACCGAGGTGCCGAAGAGCAGCCCCAGGAGGTAGGTCGCGGCCGCAGCGCCGAGTCCGATCGCCAGTTGCCGCAGCGCCAGCCGCAGGGGGGATGCGCCGGACAGGAGGCCGACGACGGCGCCGGTCGCCAGCAGGGCGAGTCCCACCAGGACACAGGCGACGACGACGGCGGTGACGCCGTCGAGGCCTACCAGGTACGGGAGCACCGGGATGATCGCGCCGGAGGCGAAGAAGCAGAAGCTTGAGGCGGCGGCGCCCAGCCCGGTCCCGACGGTCTCGTGCTCGTCGACGGCGTCGTCCTCGTCGGGCTGGAGGGAGAAGCTCGGATCGCAGTCGCAGCTGTACAGGCCCAGCCGCTCGCCCGCGCGGTGTTCCGCGGCCGCCGGCGTCATGCCCCTCGCCCGGTAGACCAGCACCAGCTCGTTCGCGGCGATGTCCAGTTCCTTCGCCGCGGTCAGGGTGATCTGCGTGGGGCGCGTCGCGGACAGCAGCTCCCGCTGCGACCGTACGGAGACGTACTCGCCCGCACCCATCGACAGGGCGCCGGCCAGCAGCCCGGCCAGTCCGCTGAACAGGATGAAGGACGTGGAGACGCCGGTGGCACCGATACCCATGATCAGTGCGAGATTGCTGACCAGGCCGTCGTTCGCCCCGAACACCGCCGCCCGGAAGTTCCCGGACAACCGGTTGCGGCCGCGGGTTGCCAGGCCGCGCACCACCTCCTCGTGGATTTGCTCGTCGGCCACCATGGCGCTCGTCGCGGAGGGATCCGAGGCGTAGGGGGAGCGGCCTTCGGCACGCTGCGCGAGCGCGAGGACGAAGACGGATCCGAAGCGGCGCGCGAGCACCCCGAGGATCCGGTTGCGCACGGACGGGCGGAGGGGCCGTCCGACGTCGTTGCCGAGCAGGGCGAGCCAGTGCGCCTCATGGCGGCCCTCGGCCTCGGCGAGGCCGAGGAGGATCTCACGCTCCTCGCCGGTCCGTCGGCGCGCCAGGTCGCGGTAGGTCGCGGCCTCGCCGCGCTCGTCGGCGAGATACTGGCGCCAGCGCTTGATGTCGTTCCGGGAAGGGGTCTGTTCAGGGGATGTCACGGGATGCTCCGGTTGGTCAGGTGCACGCGCTCTCCAGCCGAAGCGGGGGCTCCGGCCGGGGGTCGCGAATGCGTCGTTTCGGCCGAAGGTCTCGCTCGCCGGTCGGACCGGTGGATTGCCGGGCACCATCGGTGCCAGTATGTCGACAGGCCGCACGTCCACGGACGCGGAGCTACTCCCCTTCGACCCACCATGCTACCGGACCCGCACCTGCACCCCGGAGCGGTGCGCCGGGAGCGGAGCCGGGTGCCGGAACCCTCCGGCCCGCGATACAGTCGAACGGATAACAGGAAGCAGGCTTATGGATCTGGCAGCCCGCCCGTGGGTCGCGAGCTACGCGCCCGACGTGCCCCGCTCCTTCGACGTGCCCGACGGCACGCTCTCCGACCTGCTCGACACCTCGGTGCGCACCTACCGCAGGGCGCCGGCCCTGGAGTTCTTCGGGGCCGCGACGACGTACGGCGGGCTGGGTGATGCCGTGGCGCGCGCGGCGGAGGGACTGCGCTCGCTCGGTGTCGCCGCGGGTGACCGCGTGGCGCTCGTCCTGCCGAACTGCCCCCAGCACATCATCGCGTTCTACGCCGTCCTGCGTCTCGGCGCGATCGTCGTCGAACACAACCCGCTCTACACCGACCGCGAACTGCGGCACCAGTTCGAGGACCATGGGGCGACGGTGGCCATCGTGTGGGACCGCGTGGTGCCGCGCGTCCAGCGGCTGCCCGCGGACATCCCGGTCGCCGCGATCGTGTCCGTGGACCTCGTCGTCGCGGTGCCGGGGTCGTGGTGAACGGACATGGAGATCCCCGTGTAGAGGGAGCGGGGGGAGGA
>NZ_JBTNDL010000011.1:0-89934 GCF_054511015.1 Arthrobacter sp. MDT1-48-3 | reverse complement strand
GCGGAACATCACCACGGCCGAGAAGCTGATGGTCGAACCCCTACGGGTACCCGAATCCATGAGCGTCGACACACTCCTGGGCCTGCTGCGCGGACAGGGCCTGCAGGTCGCGATCGTCACTGATGAGCACGGCGGCACCGCGGGTATCGTGACTCTCGAGGACCTCATCGAGGAAATCGTTGGTGAGCTCGAGGACGAACACGACCGCACCCGGGTCGGTGTCATCCGAACGGGCAAGTCCATCACCTTCGATGCGTCACTTCGCCCTGACGAGTTGAAGGAGCGCACCGGTATTGAGGTGCCCGAGGGTGAGGACTACGACACCCTGGCCGGGTACATGACCGACGAACTCGACCGCATCCCGGAACTTGGGGATGAAGTGGCCCTCAGCGATGGGGTCCTGCGCGTCGAGCGGGTTCTCGGATCCCACGTCGAACGGATCCGTTTCACTCCGACGGACCCCTCCGATTACCCACAGAACCCTGACAGTCCGCAGACCCGCCATGATCGGACGATCGATGAGCTGACGAAGGACCTGACCCATGAGTGAGTACCTGCCCGGACTGATCTGGCTGGTCGTGCTCCTGGCGGTCAATGCGTTCTTCGTCGGCGCGGAGTTCGCCGTCATTTCCGCCCGTCGCTCCCAGATCGAGCCGCGCGCCGAGGAGGGTAGCAAGGCCGCGAAGACCACGCTCTGGGCGATGGAACACGCCACGCTCATGCTGGCGACCAGCCAGCTCGGCATCACCGTCTGCTCCCTGGTCATCCTGAACGTGTCCGAGCCGGCGATCCATCATCTGCTCGAATATCCGCTGGCCTTGACGCCGATCCCGCCCGAAGCCATCGGTGTGATCGCTTTCATCATCGCCCTGCTGCTCGTCACCTTCCTGCACGTGGTCCTGGGTGAGATGGTCCCCAAGAACATCTCGTTCTCTGTCCCGACCCGGGCCGCGCTGATTCTTGCGCCGCCCCTCGTGTTCGTCTCGAAGGTGGTTCGACCGGTCATCTGGGCGCTGAACGGCATCGCCAACGGCATCCTGCGGCTGTTCAAAGTCGAACCGAAGAACGAGGCGACCAGCGCCTACACCTTCGACGAGGTAGCGACCATCGTGGAGCAATCCACCAGGGAGGGGATGCTCGCGGACGGCAGCGGCACCCTGACCAACGCGTTCGAGTTCACCTCGAAGACCGTCGCTGACGTCGAAGTCCCTATCGGCGACATTGTGCACCTGCCTGAGACGGCCAGTCCGGCAGATATCCAGCGCACCGTCGGAGAGCACGGGTACTCCCGGTACATCCTTACCCGTGACGGGGAACCGGCCGGATATTTGCATCTCAAGGACGTCACCGATCTCGCTTCCCCGGAAGCCTTCACTGCGCCGGTGCCGGCCAAGCGGGTTCGCAGGCTTGCGTCCGCGTACCGCAGCAGCGACCTCGAAGACGCCCTGGCAACCATGCGCCGGACCGGCGCTCACATCGCCCGGGTCTTCGACGCCGAGGGCAACACCACCGGAATGCTCTTCCTCGAGGACATCCTCGAAGAGCTCGTCGGCGAGGTTCAGGACGCGACTAGCGCCGCCTAGAAGCAGGACTGCCGGCGAGCTGCACCAGATCGTTGAGCTCGACGGCAGTCCAGTCGGAATCAGGAAGGGAGTGTGCCGCGCTCGGGCGCACTCCCACCTCGCCGAGGAGCGCGTCTCGAAAATCTTTATGTTTCTGAGACATGTGAGAACCGGTTGTAGAAGTCATGAGAGGAAGACTTTTGGTGGGTATGCGGACGGGTGCTACAAAGTGTTGCGCGTGGAGGAGCGCGGTGAGGGTGTTTCGGGGATTTCCTTGTGTAGAGGGGGCTCGTAGGGCCTGGGAGGTCACTGGGATTGCGTTGGGGTGGTAGGTGAGAGTTCCGTCAGGTGCCGGCTGCTTGATCCCGGACGGAATACCCCACATCCGCGCTAGCGCTTCCATGTAGTCAACGGTCCGAGCGCGGACGTGTCCGGGATCGTCGTGTTGCTTGCCTCCAGTGTGCACCTCCAACCCGACACAGCGGTGGTCGTAGGGTCTGGTTCCCATCAAGACTTCGGTGTGCACAGCATCAAGCCGGGACCCGAAGCAACAAATGGAGCAAAGGGGCGGGCTCAGGTGGGGCGGGTTAGAGAGCTCGGAACAGGTCGACCAGGGCGTGGGTGCGGGGTTGGTGCTGGTCCTGTCGGGTGAGTTGATGGGCGCGGTCGATGATGTCCTGGGAGATGACGACGACTTTGCGGTTCGTGCGTTGGCTGTACTGGCTGATGGTCTCGAAAGCTTCGGTGGCGTTCAGGCCGGTGCGGCCCATGAGGATGCCTTTGGCCTGCTCGATCACGGCCCGGCTCAGCGCTGATGCGGCGACGGCCTCGTTGGCGAGCTGGTGCCGGTCGACGTGAATGGACTCGGTGAGGTCCACCACCAGGCCCCACACTCCGACGGGTTCGCCGTCCTGGATGATGGTGTCGGCGTGAACGAGGACCTTGTGGACGCGCCCTTTGAGGTCCCGGATCGAGGTGTAGATCGATGCTGCCCCTTTGTTCGCGGACACGTGGTCCCAGAACTGACCGGCGGCGTCCCGGTCGGCCGGCTCGATGTGAGCCAGGCCCAGGTCCAGGCTGGGCACGACCTCGCCACGTTCGTAGCCATGGACGTGGAACATCTGATCGGACCAGTGGAAGGTGTTGTCGGCGAAGTAGTGTTCGACGGTCCCTGTGGGGCAGTCGACGAAGTACTCGACGCTGGACACAACATCGGTCAGAGGAAGTAACGAGTCAGGGGAGTGAGTCACGATAGGCCGTTCGACGTACTCAAGTCGGGCTAGCGTCTTAACCCGGACCTAAAAGAGCACAATACCAAGCACTGACAACCCAGGCTGGACCGCTCAAGGCCCCTCTACCCGGCCCAGATCCCACCCAATCGCCCCCTGACTGGTTTAGGACTGGTCCCCGACACGTCTCTGACTGATCTTCAACTGGTGCCTCGACTGCGTGATCGGTAGTGGTCTGTAAGGGCTGGTGGGGTGAGGGAAGGGCCCTTGTTCTGCAGTGCTCGTAGGGGCGGGCGTAGAATAGTGCTTGTCGTTTATGGGAAAGGCGCTGCAGATTCGCTTGATGTGGCGTCCCGGGTTCTTCCAGGCGTTACTGCTCCACGAACGTCGATCTCCTGATGAGGAGAACCCGCATGAACGACCTTTCACCCTCCACGCTGTCGCCCAGGAACTTGTTGGATGCGCCGCATGCCACGGTGCAGGTCGACGATCCTGTTCCCGGGTCGCCCGCCTATACGGCGATTTTTCTGCAGGACCTGGTCCTTGACGGTGAAGACGTCGAGGTCCTGCTGACCGAACTGGCGCGGGCAGCCGCGCACCACCTGACGGGGCCAGACCAGGACGTGTTCTGCGGTGTGACGTTGCTGCGTCCCAAACACACCGAGACGGTTGCGAGCAGCAGTCCTGCCGCCAGGGAACTCGATGAGATCCAGTACACGTATAAGGACGGGCCGTGCCTGCGAGCGGCACGGACCCATGAGCTAGTTCATGTGCGAGACACCCGTATCGATGATCGTTGGCCGGAGTTCTTCTCGGCGATCGCCCATCACGGAATGTCGTCGATCCTTGGGGTACCGATTCCGCTCGACGGTGAAGCGGACTGCGCACTGAACCTGTACTCGAGCACTGTCGATGCTTTCACCCCGCAGGCCGTCGCGGCTGCTGAAGTGTTCGCCGCTGAAACCTCACGGTCCCTGCGCCTGGCCGTGAGAATAGCCCAGCTGACCGATAGGGCGGAGAACCTCAACGCAGCCCTGGAATCGAGGACCACCATCGACCTCGCGGCCGGCATCATCATGGGACAGAACAAGTGCAGCCAGAGCGCGGCGATCAACATCATGAAGACCGCCGCCAGCCACCGACAAGTCAAACTCAACCGGCTCGCCCACGAACTCGTCACCACTATCGGCAACGAACCTCCAGCCACCCACTTCGACTGACCAGAAGTCCAACCAGCACTCAAGCCACAGCGCCAGGGGCAGGCTCGTTCGCGGCTGATGCTCGGCGAGATATCCGATGGTCGGGCTACTGCCAAAGGCGGAGCACAGCAGCCAACGAACCCTTCTGACGCGGCTATTCGCGGCGGCGGAAGAACCAGGTGCCCGCTGAGATGTCCGTCCGCATCTCATCGACCGCGAGGGCTAGCATCGTGCGGTCCACTCCCGGCAGAGGCATCAGGCCGTGGAGGTACGCGTCCAGGTCTATCTGATCGAGGCTCCCGGAGAGGCTGAAGTAATACAACCACAACTCCTCCACGCTGATCCCGGCGTCCTGGATCATCAGGGCGATCGGCACTTCGTTCTCGCCGTCAAAGGCGGCCTGGCTCACAGCGCTCTCCCAACACCAGCTTTACAGTGCATTTGTATTCGCGAACAACCATAGACACACGTGAACGCGGAGCGCACGCCCTAAAAAACGGACATCGAACCTTGCACCGGGCGTCGCGTTCGCCGCACCTGCGAGAAGCGGAAGGGGAATGGTCCCCCCTCGTGGAAGACGCGCCGACCCCCAACAGGCGGTCATTGACTCCCTGATACAAGTAGCGTGCGCACGCGCTGTACCCCCGCTCCAACGTTTCACCACTATCGAAGAAGTCGCTTCATGGTTGGCGCCCTCCTACGCGCAGCAGCACCCGCGTGAGTCATAAGTAGCAGGGCAGTCCTACGAGGACCCGTCTTGGGAAGCTTTAGCTTTCTGAGACTGCAGTAGGGCTCTTCAATATAGCTCTAACCTCCACGTCAATGCCGAGGGGGCAGCAGAAGCCAGGAAGCTCTTCCGTTCAGGTGGCTGACGTTGGAACGAGGGTCGATAACAACAAATCAGCCGAACCTGCGTCACTGTGAAAGAGGCTGGCTCACTCGCTGTTAGGACTCGTTCTGCTGGTCGTATCGTGATTCTGCTGTGTGCAGTTGAGATTGAAGGCCTTGAAGGACGATGGTCATGCCCTGGTCAAGTTCTGCCTTCCCGTCGTAAGCCAGCAGCAGTGCTGCCAAATCGCGCAGGTGTGGGAAGTCCTTTTCGGGAAGCCGGTGGAGGCCCATGCGTAGTCCGGCTTCGTCCTCGTCAGGGTTCACCACGAGTTCTTCGAGTTCGTTGAGAAGGTGTCCGAGGAGGAATCCGTAATAGGTGCGATAGGCATGGAGTGCTCCGGCGGAATCGAAGCCTGCTTCCCGCAGGATGGTGAGGATCCGCTCGATGGGTCGTAGCGCCCCGAGGGGCCTGAGTCCAAGGGGCGTCGATAAGGGGCGCGTGACCAGGAGGGGGACGATGTTGCGGTGCTGCAGGGTGAGGTCTCGGAAGTTATGGGCGGCCTGCCGAAGCTGCTCCTGCCACGCGCCCTTGGTCCCATCCGTGGCCGGGATCGTCCATTGGTCCAGTAGCAATTCGGTCAGTCCGTCCAGGAGGGCTTCCCGGTTGGCCGCGTACCGGTAGAGCGCCATGGCATCCCTGTCGAGCCGGGCGCCCAGACGCCGCATTGACAGGGCATCGAGCCCGTTCTCATCGACAAGGTCCAAGGCTGCTGCCAGCACTACGTTGCGGCTGAGGGATCCGCGGGCATGACCTGGACGCGACGCGTCGTCCAAGGACCCAGCGGCTCCATTGACGGTTGGGGAGGACGGAGAATCGTTCCGGTTGTTCGCGATCCTGAACACCACTTCCTGGTCTGGTGCTTGTAAGCACGCTTGCTATTCATTGCTCTACACCGTAGAGTCTACAGCGTAGAGCAGCCGTGGAGCAGACCGCGGACCCTTTCAGCTCACATCCCATGAAGCAGCCCGATCCGGGCCTTCATCGCCGACTCTTGGCGCCCTTACCTTTTTCAGGAGAACCCCTTTGGCTAATAACACCGCACACACCAACACCCATAATGACCACGGCGATGTCCGAGGCGAGAACGAGCACGGCCACAGCGCCGGTAACCGGGTCGAGACCCGCCGTTCGACCGAAACGAAGGCCTCGACGAAGACCACCGAGTTCTTCGCCTACATCGCGATGGTCATCGCGACCGTCGTCACCGCGCTGGTCGTCGGCGACGGCGACGGCGAGGACGGCATCGACATGTTCAACGCCCACCAGGGCATGGAGCTGATCACGTTCCTCACCATCGGCTACATGGTGGCCCGCGGCCTGGCGAAGTCCGGCAGCCGCGAGTACTACAACGTCTGACGACACCCGTGAGCCCCGTACCTGAGCTCCTTGCTTTCGGTACGGGGATCACCTGTATCCAGCAGATACGGCCCCGCCGCCGGAGGCGGAGATCAGCGCCAACCGGCCCATCGGTTGCTCGCCGATGAGTCTCCCGCTGATAGTCCCGATCAGTACTCCCACCGGTGTTCCCACAAACGCAGTTTTATGAACGTCAAGGATCTTTATGAGTGACCTCGCTACTTCTGCCGCCCCTGTTGCTGGGAACGTGCCGTCGCCGGCCCCGCGTACCGTCCGTATCTCGAAGCCGAACGACGTCGTCGCCTCCTACTCGGTCCTGCTGAAGCAGGTGCGCAAGGAGGGCCTGTTGACCCGCCGACGCCGTTTCTACGTCTCCGTGTTCGCGCTGCTGGCCCTGGCCATGGGAGCGGCCTGGACGGGCTTCGCCCTGCTCGGGGACACGTGGTTCCAGCTCCTCATCGCGGCGGTCCTCGGCGTGGTCCTGACTCAGGTTGCGTTCCTCGCCCACGAGGCCTCCCACCGCCAGATCTTCAAGACCCGCGGGGCCAACGACTGGTCCGGCCGCATCCTCGCCGCCGGCGTCGTCGGAATCAGCTACGCCTGGTGGATGGACAAACACACACGCCACCACAACGACCCCAACACCAAGGGTAAGGACCCGGACATCGAGGTGGACACCATCTCCTTCCTCGAGGAGGACGCCGCCAAGGCCCGTGGCATCCAGGCCTGGATCACACGCCGCCAGGGCTACCTCTTCTTCCCGCTGCTCACCATGGAGGGCATCAACCTCCACGCCCGCTCCATCAGCACCCTCTTCGCCCGCCGCACCATCAAGGGCCGCTGGGTCGAGCTCGCACTCCTCGGCGCCCGCTTCGGCGCCTACCTGGGCATCCTGTTCTGGTTCCTGCCCGTCGGCATGGCCTTCGCATTCCTCGGCGTCCAGCTCGCCGTGTTCGGCATCTACATGGGGGCCAGCTTCGCCCCCAACCACAAGGGCATGCCCGTGGTACCCAAGGACAGCACGCTCGACTTCTTCCAGAAGCAGGTCCTCACCTCACGCAACATCCGCGGCGGCTCCTTCGTCAACAACGCCTTCGGCGGCCTCAACTTCCAGATCGAGCACCACCTCTTCCCCGACATGCCGCGCCCGCACCTGCGCCGGGCCGCCGTCATCGTCAGGGAGCACTGTGAACGACTCAAGGTCCCCTACACCGAAGTGGGTGTCGCCGCCTCCTACGGCGCCGTCATCTCCTACCTCAACCGTGTAGGACTCGCCGCACGCGACCCCTTCGACTGCCCCATGATCAACCGCTACCGCCGACCCTGATACCCGGGCCGCTACCCGGCGCGGGCAACGGGACGCGATATACAGGATCCCGCGAGTTGGACCCAAAAACTCCTAGACCACGAGAAACCCTTGATGCCAACGCAAACCGCCGACACTGCTGACACTGCCGCAACCGTCGCGAGCACGAGAATGATCGAGATCGAGGACGTGCGCGGGCGTTTTTCCTGCCGGATGCACCTGTCCCGCCGACTGCCGAGACACGGACAAGCCCGGCCCCTCTTTGTGATGGTGCATGGAATCGGGATGTCCCACCGCTACTACGATAAGTTGCAGCGCAGTCTCATCGAGCACGGCGACACCCTCGTCCTGGACCTGCCGGGCTTCGGCGGCACGCCGAAACCAGAGCGCCGGATGAGTGTGGATGACTACGCGGCTGTGATCGCCCGCACCCTGGACGAAGAGGATGCCAGTAGGTGCGTGGTGATTGGGCATTCCATGGGCGCGCAGTTCGTCACCGAACTGGCCATCAGCAGGCCCGACCTCGTGTCCCGGCTCGTGCTGATCGGGCCTGTCACCGACGTCGAGCACCGCTCACCCGTGAAGCACACGCTCATGCTCGCCGCTGACACCCTGCTCGAACGGCCCGTCACGAACCTGATGGTCGGCACCGCTTATGCCGAATGCGGGATCCGGTGGTACCTGCGGGAACTACCCGTCATGCTCGGCTATCGCCTCGATGAGCGGCTGCCCCTCGTCGACTGCCCTGTCCTGGTCACGCGCGGCACCCGCGACATCATCTCGGGCCACGACTGGTGCGAGAAACTTAGCTGCAACGCCCGTAACGGGAACCTCGTGGAAGTACCGGGACAGCCTCACGCCGCCCACCGCGGAGGCGCCGCCGCGGTCGCCGCCGCAGTGCTCGATGCAGCAGTTCTCGCCACAGTGGTGAAGCAGGTAGGGGAGCAGATGGAGGAGCCGCCTGCTGACCAGCCCGATGAGCCAGCGGAGGGGCGGGCAGGTGACCGGCCGCTGCAGGGCGAGCTGCGCCAGGAGAAGCACATGCATGCTTCTTCCCCCCGTTTTTCCAGGTCCTACGCCTCCGGGGTCCGATGCCTTCCCGGGGTGCTTGAACTGAGGAGTATCGCGGTGGGAGACCGTCAGTGCCGGGCCTACTTCATCAGCCATGGCACAGGTCCTGGCCGCGAAGGCCGCACTGACCGCGTCGACCCTCAGGATGGAACCGTCGCGCCGGTGTTCGTATTCATTCACGGGATCGGCATGTCCCACCGGTACTTCCGCCGCCTCGGCGCTGTCCTGGCTGCTTACGGTGACGTGCACCTGATCGACCTGCCGGGGTACGGCTGGACGAGGCGACCAAAGCACGCATCGAGCAACGAGGCCACGGCCGACCTGATCGGGAGGCTCCTCGACGAAGCCGGTGCGTCGTCCTGCGTCGTCGTCGGTCACTCCATGGGAGTGCAGAGCGCAACGGAACTGGCCATCGAACGCCCCGATCTGGTGTCGCACCTCGTCCTCATCGGCGCCGCCGTCGACGTCGATCACCGCACCGTCGGCCAGCAGGCCGTGAGGCTGAGCGTCAACTCGATCCTCGAGAAGCCGTTGCTGAGCATAGTGCAGTCCTTCGACGTCCTGCGGTGCGGGCCGCGCTGGTACCTGGCCCAACTGAAACTGGCGATGAGCTACCCGATTGAGGACCGGTTGCCACTGGCCGAACAGCCCGTGCTGGTCCTGCGTGGTTCACGCGACGTCGTCGCCGGCGCCGCATGGTCCGACCGGCTCGCCCGCACCGCACAACGCGGAGAAGCAGGCACCATCGACGGCGCACCCCACGCAGCACACCACAGCGCCGCCGGAACAGTAGCAGCCGCCATCACCAGCTTCCTGGTTCGCCGATAACCCGCTATGAAAGCCGACCTGCCAACGCGGTCAGCAACAACACCGGCCGCAAGAACGAAACCCTCCCACCGAAAGAACAGACATGGACAAGACATCAACGGAACGGCCTCGCAAGTTCGACACGATCACCATCATCTTCAACCCCAACAGCACCGGCGATGCCCCGGCACTGGCCCGGGAACTTTACGACGAGCTCACACCCCGGCTCCCGGGAACCGATGTCCGGCTAACCCCTACGGAACATGCAGGGCACGCTGTCGATCTCGCCCGGGAAGCGGCATCGGCAGGTAACGCCCTGGTCATCTCGGTCAGTGGAGACGGTGGATACAACGAGGTCGTCAACGGCGTGATGGCCAGCGGCCGGGACGATGCCGTATCGGCGGTCCTGGCGGCCGGGAACGCCAATGACCACAGCCGTGTCACCGGACGGAAACCCCTGGCAGAGGCGATCATCGAAGGCAACGTCCGGCGCATCGATCTGCTTCGGCTCAGCATCCGCTACGGCGGAATCCCGTCCAGCTCCCGGCCGAACCCTGAGCCGATCTATGCTCATTCCTACATCGGGTTCGGTCTGACGCCCATCATGGCGATCGACCTCGAGAAGGGCAGCAAAGGCGCGATCAAGGAAATGTTCTCCGTGGTACGCACCTTCCGCAAGTTCAAGCCGTTCCAGATCCGCCAGAGCGACGGGAAACGCCGGACGTTCGACAGCCTGGTCTTCGCGAACATCTCGCAGATGGCGAAGTACGCCACCCTGAGCGAGGCCAGCGACCACCCCGCTGACGGGAAATTCGAGGTCGTCACCTTCCCCCACATGGCCAAGTGGCGAATCCTCCTCACCGCTCTGCGAGCCTCGACCAAGGGCCTTGGTGACCAGCCGAGCTACACGCAGTACCAGTTCTCAGCCCTGAAACCCATGCCCTACCAGATCGACGGCGAGGTCAAGGACATTGACGCCAACACCACCGTCACCATCGACAGCGTCCACCGGGCCCTGGCCATCCTTGGCTGACGCCCGCCTAACTAACGCCCACCCGGCCATCTGGCAGAAGACGGCCCCGCATGGTGAACGGTCTGCCGGTGCGGGTTTAGTTTCCGCCGAGCAGCTCTCCGCTGCTGACGAGGTGATCAGCAACATTCCAGAGTTTGGTGTTGCTTCGCTGGCTGGCCATTGAAAGCACGATGAAGGCCTGTGGTCCCGTGATTCTGTGGCGCTCGATGAGGATTCCCTTGGCCTGACCGATGATGTCCCGGGTATCGACCGCGACGTTCAGCTGCCGTGACTTTTCGGCTTCGGCGAACGCCACGGCAGCGTGAGAAGCGACCAGCAGCCCGATATCTTCTGATGCGTCGGTGAAAGCATTGGCCTTGTAGGAATACAAATTCAACGCGCCCAGATCATCGCCCTCGACATACAGCTGAAGGGAAAGCATCCCCCTGGCCCCGGCTTCAAAGGCACGCTGGGCGAAGCGCGGCCAACGCTCCTCTGTTTGCATATCCGCGACCCGCACCGTCCGGTGGTCATACGCGGCCTCCAGGCAGGGGCCTTCCCCGGTTTCCATCTGCAACGCATCAATGCGTTCAGGCAGGCCACCGGAAGCAGCCCGAGAACCAATGTTCGTGCGCCCGATCACGACACTGACGGACCCTTCATCCACCCCAGGGATCAGCTCCAACGCCGCATGAACCATCCCACCGAGAACCGCATCCGCGTCGGACGCATGCTGGAGCGAGCGAGCTAACTCAGCCAACTCAGCGGCAAGGTCACCACCCCGGGCTCCGCTCCCGTAATGGGACGAGGGCTCACCCCTGCCAAGGTCGGACTCTTCCGTCATCGCCTACCCCGCCCTGCTGTCCTGCACACACTGAATTCGATTGCAGACTGTTGGTCCATAACGACAGTCTTGCAGGACCGGTCACCATCAGACCACCGCGCCAGGCCGATCGGATACCGGATTTGGGCGCCAGCCGACCAGCAGCCAGCCGGCATCCAACCAAGAACGCCGCTGCCGCTCAGTGCATCCCCTGACCCCTGCACCACCCGTTGTCGAACAACCGACACGTACACCCTCCCTAGAGGGGCTACATCTGAAACGATCGTTTGACCCGATAGTCAGCATACTGTCGAATTGTGGCAGGGGTTCATGATGTCAAGCAGTCGGCATGGTGGATGTCGACAAGGGGTGCAGGTCGGCCGTAGCCGCCCTGCACCCCTCCCCTCTCCCAGAGCCTCGTCATACACCGGGCAACGTGTAGGGCTCAGCACACCACTACATAGGCTCAGCACACCACTACATAGCAAGACGCTAGGGCCGAAAAACACCCTCTAAGTGCCAAGCCCCAACCGCCACTTAGCACTACAAAAATCACGCCACCGATCGCTGCGATTCACAGATTAGTGTGGCTTTAGGGTCCTTTTCTAGTTTTCGCAACGCTTCTGTGCGAAGGTCTAGACATGGCGCAACAAGAAGGGCAGCGGATCGGGTATGCACGTGTGTCGAGTGTTGACCAGAATCTTGCCCGTCAGCTGACCAGTCTCGGCAGCGTCGATCGGCTGTTCGAGGAGAAGCAATCCGGCGCGCAACGATCCGGCCGTATCGCTCTCGCGGAGATGATTGGGTACGCCCGCCATGGTGACACCGTCGCTGTGTCATCCATGGACAGGCTGGCGCGGTCGGTCGTCGACCTCAACCAGATAGTGGGGGAGCTGACTGGTAAGGGTGTAACCGTGGAGTTCATCGCCGAACGGGTTACGTTCACTCCTGGTGGCGCGGATCCTTTCGCAGAGTTCCAGCTGAATATCATGGCGTCCTTCGCGCAGCTCGAGCGAGCGATCACCAGGGAACGGCAGGCCGATGGCATCAGGGCAGCGAAGGAACGCGGTGCCTACCAGGGCCGGTCCCGCAAGCTCACGGACGACCAACTGCTCGAGGCCCGGAACTTGATCGAGGCGCGTGTGTCGAAGGCCGAAGTCGCCCGGCGCCTGAACATCGACCGCACTACCCTGTACCGGGCGCTGGGTCGGACGGCCTCCGCATGACAACGCCACACGACCAACCAGCCGGCGACGCCCTTCTACAGGAGGCCTGTGCCATCGTCGGGCGAGTCGCGGCACAGGCAGGTCTTCCAACACCGGCGGTCGCTCTTGCCTTATCGGTAGGTAAGCCGGGCGCACCCCGCGCGAACGCCGAGTACAAGGCAATCCTCGGGGTACCAACAATCACGGTCGCCACGTCGGCAATGCAAGAACTACCCCCCGACCCCCTTGGGTTCCTGTTGACACACGAGCTGGGCCACTTAGCAGACGAGGCATGGTGGAAGCGGAAAACCCGTCAGTTCCTCGCAGGAATGGCCTTTGCAGCACTCCTAGCAATCGGGGGAGTGGTAGTGGGTCCGATCGGGGAAAACTCCGGCGCCGGATACGCCCCTGGTTTGGCCATGTTCGCTGTCAGTCTCATCGTCGCAGGCGCACTGAGCCTCACCTACCTAGCGAACAGCCGCACGCATGAGTTGCGAGCTGACTTGTTCGCTGCGCGCCAGCACGGGGACCTGTCGAGTGCTCGGGCTCTGTTCGCAGCATGGGACCGAGAAGCACCAGAACGTGAGTGGGGCCGGGGTCTGCTGCTCCCGATCCGAACCCATCCGTACCGTGGCACGAGGCTCACAGCCATCGAAGCTGAACTGAATCGGCAAGACCCGCCGGCGACCAGGAGAACAGGATGATCAGGCTCATCCGCTGGTTGCTCACCTCGAGCATTCGGTACAGCTACCGGTTCGTCCGTGCCACCCTTCGGCTGCCGCTGCTGCTGCTGCCCATCCCGCCGCGGGTGTGCAATCAGGTCGCAGGCGCCTTGGCGATTGCATTCTGGTTCTTCCTTCTGCTCGTCCCGGTCGCCGTCTCCGATAGTCCCTGGTGGGCCGAGTGGCTGGTCATCGGCGCGGCCGCTCTGGTCATCGTCGGTGTGGTGCGGATGGAGGGCCGCCGGCCGATCCTCCGTCGACCTGCGCGGGTCCGATGACGTCCTGGCAGAGGTAGTCGGTGATGAGGCAGCGCAGGGGAGAGGCTGACCGGTTCTGGGAGAAAGTCGTCAAGGGCCCGCGGCCGCAGGACTGCTGGATCTGGACCGGTGCGGTGGCCGACGACGGGTACGGGCGGTTCTGGGTCACGAGAGACGGGGAGCAACGCGCCCTGCGGCCGCAGCGCTACGCCTACGAACACCTCACCGGAGAGACCCTGCACCCCGGCATCGCGCTCATGCACGTCTGCGACGTGCCGCTGTGCGTTCACGCGACCACCGGGACGGAAACTCACCTGCTGCCCGGCACCCAGGCGCTGAACATGCTCGACCGGTCCCAGAAGGGCCGGCACGCGAATGCCTCGACCTTCCGGTGGCGCGGTGTCGGCCGCGCCCAGTTCCGGGCCCAGTCGCTCACACTGCGCACAGCCCTCCTCGAGCACGGATGGGACGAGCCGATCATCCGACCCTTGCTCACGGGCATCGACCCCGAAGCGCCAACGCTCTTCTGACCACGGGAGGGTCCTTTCGGCCATCTCCTCGTCAGGCCGTGTCAGAGCCGTGTTCTACGCTTCGTAGTGGAGTCCTGACCGGGGTGTCCGTCGTACCCGACCTACCGTCGTTGGAGACTCATGCCCGATCGCTCGATACCGCGCCCCGCCGATTTGGCCCACCGCGTCCGCCGTGCGTTCCGTGCCCGGGTCTCCGGTGACCCCACCGGGGCACCGGACTGGGTGCGCGACATCGCCCTGGTTGGAGAAGGCCCAGGCTTGTTCGAACCCGACGGCGTCGTCTGGCAGGTCCACGGTGACCTGGCCACCCTCGTCGGCGGCGTCGCGGCCCTCCTCGGCCAGGGCGCACACCCGCTGGCGATGGCCGGGGTGGCGCGGCACTCCTCCTACCGCAGCGACCCCTGGGCCCGCCTCGCCGGGACAGCACGCTGGCTCACCATCACCACCTTCGGCTCCGCAGAACTCGCCGAGCGGGAGGCGGCGCGGGTCCGCGGTATGCACGGGCGGGTCCGCGGCACCACCGACGACGGCCGCGCCTACTCCGCCTCCGACCCCGCCCTGCTGCGCTGGGTGCACCTGGCCTTCACCGACGCCTTCCTCGGGGCCCACGAGGCCGTCGGCCACGACCTGGCCCCGCGGTTCGGCCGCGACTGGGCCGACACCTACGTCGCCGACTGGTCCCGCAGCGCCCGGGCCCTCGGGGCCGAGGACCTCCCGGTCAACCGACGGGAACTCGCCGAGGCCCTGCGCGCGGTGGAGCCCGACCTCGAACCCGTTCCCGCCGAGCTCCTTACTTTCCTCTCCGCCCCGGACGGGTTGAACCGGGCCGAGCGGATCTTCTACAAGGGCCTGGCCGTCGCCGGGGCGCTGGTGCTCTCCCCGTCCGTGGCCCCCCTCGCCGGGGTGCCCGGCCGCGGTGACCGCTCGCCTGCGGACCGCCTCCGCTTGCAGCGCACCCGCATACAGTTGCGGGCCTTCCAGCTGGCCCTCGGGCCGCACAGCCCCTCCGAGGACGCGGCGCGCTACCGGATCGGCCTCGCCGGCCCGCCGGACTGGCTCGACCGAACCTCGGCCATACCCGGACCGCCTTCAGCAGGGCTTCCGCACCGGCGTCCTAGCGGCGGCGCAGTCAATATCGGGACGCCGTAGCGGAAGACGCGCACTCGGGTGCGGAGCCGCAGGTTACCGGCCGGCACCTTCACGTCCGTGTCGGCGGCGCAGTCTACGATCGGTACCTTGGGCCGTTGCGGCCATCGGGAGGGAAGGATGCGCGAGGTCATGGACGAGTTCGGTGCATCCGGTAGGGCCCTCGGCCGGCCGGCTCCAGCCGCTGCCCGCGCGGAGTTGATGCCATCGGGCTTCGCGTCCCCGGCCCAGGACTGGTTCGAGGACCGGATCGACCTGAACCGGCACCTCATCAAGGACATCACCAGCACCTACATCGTGCGTGTGTCCGGGCACGCCATGGACGGCGCGGGAATCTCCGATGGTGACGAACTGATCGTCGACCGGGCCCTGCACCCCAGGGACGGGTCCGTGGTCGTCGCCGTCCTCGACGGCGAACTCATCGTCCGTCGGCTCCGCATCACCCACTCGGACACCAGCACCGACCCCGAGACCAGTCCCACCACCAAGTCCAACAGCACGGATCCTGGTGACGGTACGGCTGCCGGCGTCGCGCTGGTCGCGGCGAGTTCCGCCTACCCACCCATCCCCGTGCCGGACCCCGATGGCCTGGTCATCTGGGGTGTGGCCACCCGGTGCCTCCACCGTGTCTGATCCTGAACCTTCCCCGCTTGGTCGGGGTCCGGTCGCCGGTCCGGTCACCTCCGGTGTCGCCCTGGTCGACGTCAACAATTTCTACGTCTCCTCCGAGCGGGCCTTCGACCCGTCGCTGGAAGGGCGCCCCCTGGTGGTCCTGTCGAACAACGACGGCTGCGTGATCACCCGCAGCGCCGAGGCGAAGGTACTCGGGATCCCGATGGGCGCTCCCTGGTTCCAGATCGCCGGACAGGCGAAGAACTGGGGGTTGCAGGTCCGCTCGAGCAATTACGAGCTGTACGGGGATATGAGTGCCCGCGTCATGGAAGTCCTCGGCCGCCACACCACCGACCTCGAGATCTACAGCATCGACGAAGCGTTCCTCACCCTCCATGGCACCCACAGGGCACAGCAGGCTACGGGCAGGACCATCAAGGCGACCGTCCGGCGCAACACCGGGCTTCCCGTGTGCGTGGGCATAGCCCCGACGAAGACCCTTGCGAAACTCGCCAATCGGTGGGCCAAGGGCAATCCCCACTTCGACGGGGTCTGCCACTGGGACCTCGTCCCGCAGGATCAGCGGCGCGCCCTGCTGCGCAGGTTGAAAGTCACCGACGTCTGGGGCGTCGGCACCAGGAACGCCGCACGCCTGAACGCCATCGGCATCGACACCGCCTGGGACCTTGCCGCCGCGGACCCGGTACTGATCCGGAAACGGTTCTCCGTGGTCCTCATGCGCACCGTCCTCGAACTGCAGGGCACGCCCTGCATCACCTCCAGCGAGTCCACCGGCAACGAACAGGTTCTCTTCTCCCGCTCCTTCGCCAATCCCGTCACCACCCTGGGCGCGATGCAGCAGGCGTTGAGCGTCTACGCCCAGGGCGCCGCGTCACGCCTTACCCGAAAGAACCTCCAGGGGAGGGTGCTCACCGCGTTCGCCGGAACCTCACCGTTCAGTACCGGCACCAGAAGCGCGCCGAGTATCTGCATTCCGCTCCCGGCCCATACCGCGAACCCCCTGGAACTCACCCGTGCCGCGCACCGGCTCCTGCCGCTCATCGACGAAGGAGTGTCCTACATCCGGGCCGGAGTCATCATCACCGACCTCCAACCCGCCGGGACACAGGACACCCTCCTGACGCTCGACCAGGATGCCGGGGCCGGCGCCGGTCCGACCCTGGGGAAGGACACGGGCCCACTCCTGCACCAGATCGGCCAGAAATTCGGGCGCTCGGCGATCGGCCTCGGCCACGCGGGCCTGAAAGCAGGCTCGGACTGGACCATGAAACGCGACATGCTCTCACCCCACTACACCACCAAGTGGGCGGACCTGCCCGTCGTCAAAGCGCAGTAGGACCATCCAGGACCCTGAGCATCCCGCTCCGGGCCGGACGGGCAGGGCCAGTCAGGAGTGGATGCCCTCGCGGGAGGCCGCGAGGGCCCGTCACTAGCCCTTGGTAGGGGACTTCGCCGCCTTCTGCGCCTTCTTCTGCCTGGCTTCACGGGCGAGGAGTGTCTTCTCGTCGATCGGCGCGTCACCGCTGGCGCGGCGGCGGCGCGTGTACTCGGCGGCCTCGTCCTGGCGCTGCTGCTCCGCTCCGCTCGCGATGGCCGAGCGCAGGTGTTCGGGCCCGTACCCGAACGACTCCACCAGGTCGAGGGCGTGCGGCCGGATCCTGGTCAGCAACCGGTTGATGTACCGGTCCAGTGTCCGCGCGCGCTGGGAGGACAGGCGGCCGTTCATGAGGAACCACGCGAGGTCCTTCTCGATGAGGCACAGACCGAACAGGTCCCGGAGCCGGGTGAGGACCTCGCGTGTTCCCGGGTCCTCGATCTTCTTGAGGCCTCGGGTGAACGCTTCCCACTGGAGCAGCTCGGCGTGTGCGTGGGCCACCTCGATGAGCTCGTTCTGGTGCTCGTTGAAGAGGGCGGCGGACTTCTCCTGCGACATCCCCTTCGCACCGCGCAGCACGGCGGCGACGTCCGCCACACGTGACTGCACCCGGTCCGACAGCAACTCGCGCTGCGTGTCCTCGTCCCGCAGCGCCTTGGCGGACTTCTTGCCGGAGCCGGAGTCCGCCACCGTCTGCGCGACACGGCGGAGACCGGAGCGGTGCAGGGTCTTGCCCGCCGCCTGCGACACGGCGTAGCGGGCCAGGACGCCGAAGTCGACACCCTTGAACTCCTTGGCGTAGTCCGTCAGGAGGCGCTTCGCGACGAGCTGCAGCAGCACGGTGTTGTCGCCCTCGAAGGTGACGTAGACGTCGAGGTCGGCGCGCAGCGATGCGAAGCGGTTCTCGATCAGGAAGCCCTGGCCGCCCGTCGCCTCGCGGCACTCCTGCAGGGTGTCGAGGGCCAGCCAGGTGCTGAGCGGCTTGAGGGCCGCGGCGAGTGTCTCGAGGTCCTGCCGGTCCTCGTCGGTGTCGTTCCTGCCGGAGAAGACGTCGTCGAACTTCTCGAGGAGTTCCTCGTGGGCGAACGACGCCGCGTAGGTCGCCGCGAGGCGCGGCAGGAGCCGGCGCTGGTGCCGCTGGTAGTCCATCAGCACCTCCTCCCTGAGATCGGCGGACGCGTTGAACTGCCGGCGCTGCGTCGAGTAGGTGATGGCGGCGGTCAGCGCGAGCTTGCTGGCGGCGACGGCGGCGCCGTCGAGCGAGACGCGTCCCTGGACGAGGGTGCCGAGCATCGTGAAGAAGCGGCGGCCGGGGGACGCGATGGGTGAGGTGTAGCTGCCGTCGTCGGCGACGTCGCCGTAGCGGTTCAGCAGGTTGGTCCGCGGTACCCGGACACCGGTGAAGTGCAGGCGGCCGTTGTCGATGCCGTTGAGTCCGCCCTTGATGCCGTCATCCTCCCCGCCGATCCCGGGCCGGAAGGTGCCGTCGGCGTCGCGCAGGTCCACGTAGAACCCGTGCACGCCGTGGTTCACGCCGTTGGTGATGAGCTGCGCGAAGACGACGGCGGCGCGCCCGTCGATGGCTCCGTTGCCGATGTAGTCCTTCCAGGCCGCGCGGAAGGGGGTGTCGATGACGAACTCGTCCGTGGCCGGGTCGAAGGTCGCGGTGGTGGCGATGCTCGCCACGTCGCTGCCGTGGCCTGTCTCGGTCATCGCGAAGCAGCCCGGGATGTCCATGTTCATGATCCCCGGCAGCCACGCCTCGTGGTGCCTCTCCGTGCCGAGGTGCATCACCGCCGAGCCGAACAGGCCCCACTGCACGCCGGCCTTGATCTGGAGCGAGGGATCGCCGACCACGAGCTCCTCGAAGCCCGCGACGTTGCCGCCGTGGTCGTCGTCCCCGCCGAAGGCCTCGGGGAAGGCCCGGTGCACGGCCTTCTGCTCCACGAGGTAGTGGAGCTGGTCGAGGCAGCGCCGCCGGTGGTCGTGGTGGGTCAGCCCCTCCACCTTGTGCACCTCCGGTCGTCCGGCGAGCTCCCGTGCGATCCGCCGTACGTGCGCCCACTTGCCGAGGAGCAGCTCCCCGAGTTCGGCCGTGTCGATCGTGGCCTGCTCGTCGTCTCGGATGTCGGCCGTCGCAGGAAGCTGCTGCGGCCGGGAGATGGTCTGGGTCATGGCGTGTCCTTCGCTGGTCGGCGGGTATGGGGGGAGCGTGGGGTCGACGGCGGAACGAGCGCTTCGTAGCGGCTGATGCCGTCGAAGAGCCAGCCCGTGATGTGGTGGGCCATCTGCTCCTCGGTCGGCTTGTGGGGTCCGTCGGGGGTCGAGAGCCAGTGCTCACCGGCGGCGCGGACCATGCCGATCGCGGCCGTCGGCCAGTAGCCCGGTGCGGCGTCGTCGGGCCCGGCCGGACGGTCGGGGGAGAGAAGGTAGGCGCGCATGGGCCGCGAGATCATCTCGGTGATCGCGGCGAGGAAGTGCGCGAGCGTGTCCTGCGCGCCGTCGTCGGCGGCCGTGGATTCGGCGATCCCCACCCGCGTGACGAAGGCGTACACGTTGAGGGAGGTCCGGGCCATCTGCAGGTACGCGAGCACCATCGAGTGTAGGCCCTCGCGGGGCGTCGATGCCGCCTTGGCGGCATCGAGAACCTTCTGCTGCATCTGGCCGATGACCACCTCCGCCATGGCACGCTGCAGTCCTGTCTTGTCACCGAAGTAGCGGTAGTAGACGGACTTGGAGGTGTCCGCTGCAGCGGCGATGTCCTCCATCGACGCGCCCGGGCCGAGCGCGTCGATCGCGCGCCTGGCGGTCTTGATGAGCTGGCGCCGCCTCTCGGCGCGATGCTCCTCCCAGCGGCTGGACCGCCCGTCGGATGGCGGGCGCGCCTCGGGCACCTCGTCGGAGGCACTGGGGAGCACGGCGGCAGACTTCATGATACCCAGCGTATCAGGTACGCTTGGTATCGGTAATCCACCTCTCGTATCAGGAGCACTCCCATGGCAGATCAGGCCGGGTCGCAGAACGCTGCCCGTACACCCCGCACGGCAGTCGTCATCGGCGGCAACCGCATCCCCTTCGCCCGCTCCGGCGGGGCCTATGCCTACTCCTCCAACAAGGATATGCTCATCGCCGCCCTGGACGGCCTCGTCGCGCGCTTCGGGCTCCAGGGCGAGCGCATCGGCGAGGTGGCGGCCGGCGCAGTCCTCAAGCACTCCCGTGACTTCAACCTGACCCGCGAGGCCGTCCTCGGGTCCGCACTGTCGCCCGAGACCCCTGCGTACGACCTGCAGCAGGCCTGTGCGACAGGCCTCGAGACGGTGGTGGGCCTGTCCAACAAGATCAGGCTCGGCCAGATCGAGTCCGGCATCGCGGGCGGAGTCGACTCCGCCTCGGATGCTCCCATCGTCGTGAGCGAAGGTCTCCGCCGCGTACTCCTGGACCTGTCGCGCGCCAGGACTCCCCAGCAGAAGATTAAGGCGCTCGGCAGGCTGCGACCGAAGGACCTCTCGCCCAACGCCCCCACCACGGGTGAGCCGCGCACCGGCCTGTCCATGGGCGAGCACCAGGCACTCACGACCGCAGCCTGGAACATCTCGCGCGAAGCACAGGACGAGCTCGCCTACCGCAGCCACCAGAACCTCGCGGCCGCCTACGAGCGCGGCTTCTTCGCCGACCTCATGACGCCGTACCGCGGCCTGACCAGGGACGCCAACCTCCGCGCGGACACCTCCCTGGAGAAGCTCGCGACGCTCAAGCCCGTGTTCGGCACGTCCCTCGACACGCCGGCGACGATGACCGCGGGCAACTCGACGCCGCTGACCGACGGCGCCGCACTCGTCCTGCTCGGCAGCGAGGAGTACGCCACCGCCAACAACCTGCCGATGCTCGCGACCATCGTCGACGCCGAAGCGGCGGCCGTCGACTTCGTGCACGGCGACGAAGGCCTGCTCATGGGGGGAGTCCACGCCGTACCCCGCCTCCTGCAGCGCAACGGTCTCACCTTCGACGACTTCGACTTCTTCGAGATCCACGAGGCCTTCGCCGGGACGGTCCTCAGCGCGCTGGCCGCCTGGGAGGACGAGGACTACTGCAAGCGGGTCCTCGGGCTCGACGGTGCGCTCGGCAGCATCGACCCCTCGAAGCTCAACGTCAACGGATCCTCACTCGCGGCCGGTCATCCCTTCGCCGCGACCGGCGGCCGCATCGTCGCGACACTCGCCAAGACCCTCTCCGAGAAGGGCGGGCGGGGGCTCATCTCCATCTGCGCCGCCGGTGGCCAGGGCGTCGTCGCGATCCTCGAGGCGAGGAACTGATGGCCGACACGTACCTGGAGCTGGTCAACACCCCTCTGCCCGGAAGGTTCGCCAGGGCGCTCGGCCTGCCACGGCCCTCGGTCCTGCGCCGCTACACCCCCGGTGAGGTCCTGGCAGCACAGCCCGTCCTCGTCGCCGGGGCGGGTGCCGGCGCGGACGCGCTCGCCGACGTGCTGCTCGGGTGGGACATCGAGGTCCGCCGGCACGTGCTGCCCGGGGAGAAGCTCAGCGCCGCCATCGTCGTCCTCGACCGTGCCTCGTCGCCCACGGACCTCACGGGCCCGCTGCTCGAGCTCGGGCAGGCCGTGAAGCTGCTGGTGCCCGGCGGACGCGTCGTCGCCCTCTTCCGTTCCGCAGCGGACACCACCGATCCGGCGGAGGCAGCCGCACGTCAGGGAGTGGACGGGGCCATCAGGTCCGTGGCACACGAGCTCCGGGGCGGGGCCACCGGCAACGGCATCGTCCTGCGCGGCACCGCGACGACGACGGATCCGACCACGCTGGGCGCCCTCCGGTTCCTCCTGTCCGGCAAGAGCGCCTACGTGGACGGGCAGTTCCTCGAGGTGACCGCCGTGTCCGATGACGGCGTCGTCGATCTCGCTGCGACCACGGGCGCCGAGGGGGAGGGGATCCCCGATCAGCCCCTCGCAGGCCGGACCGCCGTGGTCACCGGTGCGGCGCGTGGCATCGGTGCGAAGATCGCCGAGGTCCTGGCACGGGACGGCGCCCGCGTGATCGCCGTCGACGTGCCGGCCGCCGGCGAGCAGCTGGCGGCCGTGGCGAACCGGGTCGGCGGGACGGCCCTGCAGCTCGACATCACGGCGCCGGACGCTGCAGCCCGTATCCTCGAGCACGTCGGAGGTCGCTACGGCGTCCTGGACGTCGTGGTGCACAACGCCGGCATCACCCGCGACAAGCTGCTGGCCAACATGGATGCCGCACGGTGGGACTCCGTCATCGCCGTGAACATCGCCTCCCAGCTGCGCATGAACGAGCAGTTCCTCGCCTCGCCGGTCTTCTCGGAGAGCGGGCGCATCATCAGCCTCGCCTCGACGAGCGGTATCGCGGGCAACCGCGGGCAAACCAACTACGCGGCGTCCAAGGCCGGCGTGATCGGCATGGTCCGCGCCCAGGCAGCGGCGTTCGACGGCGGTGCACGGACGATCAACGCCGTGGCCCCCGGCTTCATCGAGACGGACATGACGGCGAAGATCCCATCGCTCACACGGCAGGTCGCCCGACGCCTCAGCAGCCTGCAGCAGGGCGGCCTGCCGGTGGACGTCGCCGAGGCGATCGCCTTCCTGGCGTCGGACGCCGCAGCCGGCATCAACGGCCAGGTCGTCCGGGTCTGCGGGCAGAACCTGGTCGGCGCATGAACGGCGCGCCGTCCGGCGGGACCGTCCTGGCCGGACTGCCGAGCCTTCCCGGGCTCTACCGGCAGGCGGTCGCGCTCGCCGTGCGGCGGACGATCGGGCACGCCCCGGTGGCCTCGGCCCTGCCGTCCGCACGGCACCGCGTACAGGGCGTGCGCATCGACCTCGCGGAGCTCACGCGCTTCGAGCAGGAGCTGGGGTCGGCCGCGCGGGACAAGCTCCCATCGGCCTACCTCCACACCGTCGCCTTCCCGGTGGCCATGAGCGTGCTGGCGCGATTCGACTTCCCGCTCCCGTTGCTGGGAATGGTGCATCTGAGCAACGAGGTGCACCAGGACCGTCAGGTCGTGGCCTCCGAGGTGCTCGACATCGTGGCCTACAGCGAGAACCTCCGGCCCCACGCTGCGGGGACCCAGGTGGACGTCGTGACCGAGGTGGATGTGGCGGGCCGACGCGTCTGGACCGGCCGGTCCGTCTACCTGGCCCGGGGGGTCCGGCTCGACGCGTCGGGGCCCCGGACGTCCGACGCGGAGCGGCCGCCGTTCACCGCGCCCCGCCCGACGGCCCTCTGGACACTCGACGCCGGTACCGGCCGCCGCTATGCAGCGGTGTCAGGGGACTGGAATCCCATCCACCTCAGCGGACCCACGGCAAGGGTGCTCGGCATGAGGACGGCCATCGCACACGGTATGTACCTTGCAGCGCGCATGGTCGACCAGGCGGTCGCGGCCCCGACCGGCGCCATGGACTGGCGCATCGATTTCGCTGCTCCCGTGCCGCTGCCTGCGGTGGTCGCCGCCTCCTTCACGCGCACGCGGTACGACGGCTGGGAGCGTGTCGACGTCGTCGGCTGGTCGGCCGAGCGCCGGAAGCCCCACTTCACGGGGTGGGTGCGCGCGGAATAGTTCCACGGCGTGGCGGCCCTGTCCAGGGACCAGGAGATTTCCAGGGGGGAATTCCCCCCAACTGCGTTTCTGCACTGGGCACGGCCGCCACCGCCGGGCAGACTCCATGCACCAGCCGACGAAGGCTGGCCCCCGTATGGAAAGAGGAGTTTCGTGAACTCTAGAGGTCTCAAAGCCGGCATGATCGCCGCTTCCGCCCTGATGGCATCGGCACTGATGGCGGCAGGTCCGGTCCAGGCGGCACCCTCGGCGGGAACCGTCGTCGCCGGCACCACCGTGTCCCACGCGCAGAACGAGAGCCAGGCCGCCCTCGACGCCTACTGGACGTCCGACCGGATGAAGAGCGCCAAGCCGGCCAACACCATCAACTCCGGCTGGGCCGCCGAAGGACGCTCGATCCTGCCGAAGTCCGGGCAGGAGTCGGTCGCCAAGGCCCCGAAGGAGCCCGTGGTCGAGCAGCGCGCCACCGCGCAGGCGCCGGTCTCCCGGATCGGCAAGGTGTTCTTCACCATGAACGGCCAGAACTACGTGTGCTCGGGCAACTCCGTCCAGAGCGGCAACCAGAGCACCGTCGCGACGGCGGGCCACTGTACCCACGACCTCGCCTCCGGGTGGGCCACGAACTTCGTCTTCGTGCCCGCCTACAGCAACGGTGCGGCCCCCTACGGCAAGTGGACGGCACGCTCGCTGCACGCGGCGAGCGAATGGGTCTCCCGCAACGACATCAACTACGACGGCGCCTTCGCCGTCGTGAACACCCTGAACGGCAGGACCCTGTCGGCGGCCGTCGGAGCGTCGAGCATCGGCTTCAACATGGCCCGCAACCTCACCTACAGCGCCTACGGCTACCCGGCCGCCTCGCCCTTCAACGGCGAGCGCCTCTTCAGTTGCTACGGCACGGCCTCCGCCGACCGGATCGGCGGCACCCAGTCCCAGGGCATCCCCTGCGACATGACCGGAGGCTCCTCGGGCGGCCCCTGGTTCGTGGGCTCGGGTGCCTCCGGCACGCAGAACTCGGTCAACAGCTTCGGCTACAGCACGCAGAAGAACGTGATGTACGGACCGTACTTCGGCAGTTCCATCCAGTCGGCCTACACGGCTGCGTCCACCCGCTAGTCCTCAGGTCAGCAGTGCACGGGCGGTTCCCCCCGACGGGGAACCGCCCGTGCGCCACGGTGCGGGCCGGCCGCCGCGCCCTTCCGTCCTAGACTGGGCGCATGATGGGCCCTACTCTCCTCGACCGCGCGGCCGGGCTCGACGCCGCAGACCCCCTCGCGCAGCACCGCAAGCTCTTCCTCGGTACCGACGACGATGCGGTGCGCTCCTACCTCGACGGTAACTCGCTGGGCCGTCCCCTCGCGTCGGTGGTCGGCAGCCTGACGTCGTTCGTGGAGGGTCAGTGGGGCGGGCGCCTCATCCGCGGCTGGGACGAGGGCTGGCTCACCCTGCCCGAGCAGATCGGCGACCAGCTGGGGCGGGTGGCCCTCGGCGCCGACGCTGGCCAGTGCATCATCGCGGACTCGACGAGCGTGCTGCTGTACAAGCTCGCACGGGCGGCGGTGGCCGCCCGGCCGGAGCGGACCGAGATCGTGATCGACCGGGACAACTTCCCGACCGACCGTTTCCTCGTCGAGGGCATCGCCCGGGAGCGCGGGCTCACGCTCCGCTGGATCGAGGTGGCCTACGACGGCGGCGCGACGCCGGCCGACGTGGCCGCCGTCGTAGGGCCCGAGACGGCCCTCGTCCTCCTCAGCCACGTCGCCTACCGGTCCGGCTACATCGCCGACGTCCCCGCCATCACCCGGATCGCACACGACGCCGGAGCCCTCGTGCTGTGGGACCTCAGCCATTCCGTCGGATCCGTCCCGGCCGAGCTGGACGCCTGGGACGTGGACTTCGCCGCGGGGTGCAGCTACAAGTACCTGAACGGCGGACCCGGAGCCCCCGCCTGGGCGTACGTGGCGGAACGGCACCTCGACACCCTCGACCAGCCGATCCTCGGGTGGCTCGGCAGCGCTGATCCCTTCGCCATGGGTTCGGCGTACCAGCCCGCGCCCGGCATCCGCCGACTGGTCTCGGGCACCCCGCCCATCGTCGGGATGCTGGCGATGCGGGACATGATCGATCTCATCGAGGAGGCCGGCATGGACGCGGTGCGCCGCAAGTCCGAACTCCTCACCGCCTTCGCCGTCGAGGCCGTCGACGCGGTGCTTGCACCGTACGGGGTGGTCCTCGCCTCGCCACGGGTCGCCGAGGAACGGGGCGGCCACGTCACCATCGATCATCCGGCCTTTCCGGCGATGGTGCCGGAGCTGTGGCAGCAGGGGATTATCCCCGACTACCGGAACCCCGACGGCATCCGGCTGGGCCTCTCACCCCTCTCGACGTCGTTCCACGAGGTGGCCCTCGCCATCGACGCCATCGCCGAGGGCCTGGCGGGACACCGGGCCGCAGGCCGATAGTGGAGGGCGTGTTCCTCCAGCTGTGGGAGCGCATCACCGACGGTTTCACCCGGGCGTCCCCGCCGGAGGTGGGCATGCCCGGGCTCGTCGCCATCGTGCTGGTGGCAGCGGTGCTCTCGGTGCCCCGCCGCTCGTGGCGGTTCTTCGGCCTCTTCGTCACGGTGGTCCACGAACTCGGGCACGCGGCCGCGGTGCTCCTGACCCTGCAGCGGGTCACGGGGATCACCCTGCGCCTCGATCACTCGGGAACGACCACCAGCATGGGCCGGCGCGGCTGGCGTGCCGCCTTCACGACGTTCTGGGGCTATCCGGTGCCCGCCGTGGTCGGTGCTGTGCTCGTACGGTGCGCGGCGTACGGCTGGGCGTCAGCGGCGCTCTCCGTCGGGGCCCTCGTGATGATCGCGGCGCTCCTGCTCATCAGGAACCTCCAGGGCGTCCTCATCCTGGGCGGCAGTGCGGCCGTGTCGCTGGTGCTCGTCTGGTTCGGGGGAGCGGCCTCGGCGGGCCACACCTGCCTCGTCCTCGGCCTTGCCCTGCTGGTGGGCTCCTGCCGCGACTGGGTCAAGGTCGTGCGCGTGCATGTACGACGACGGGACCTCGCGTCGTCGGACGCCTACCTCCTCCAGGGGAGTACCCGTCTCCCCTCCCCGCTGTGGCTAGGTCTGTTCGCGCTCGCCATCGGGATGGCGCTGCTGTCGTCGGTCGGACCGCTGGCGCGGGTCGCGGAGCTTGCCGCCCTCGGGTGAGTGCCGGTTCTCAGGTGCTGCTGCGGCGGTTGTGGCCTGAACTGTAGGGCGCGCCGCGTTGGCGGCACAGGTCGTCGAACAGTTCGTTGACGGCCTGCGAGATGCAGTCGCGTTCGTGCTCGGGCAGGTCGATCAAGCCGTGCAGATAGGCGTTCACCTCGTACTCGTCCACGCCGCCACCCATGCTGAAGTAGTGGATCCAGAGCTCGCCGGGGGAGATGTTGGCTCGCACCATGGCGTCGTACGTCAGGGCGTACTGCTCCTGGCCGGTATTCGTCTCGTCCACGTCGTCATCCCCTGCACTCGGGCTCGGCCCGTCGAGCGGACCGGTGTCGAGGACAGCTTACGCACGTCCTCCCCGGTCGGACCGGGGTGCCAGGAAGGTTGCCGACGCCTCCGTGCGGCGTGTAGGGCCGGGGAGCGTGCCCCGATGCAACGACTTCCCAGAACCCGTGGTAGAGTTTCTCTCGTTGCTTTCGCCGGTTTATACGGCGAAAAACCACCCGCGCGGGTGGCGGAATGGCAGACGCGCTAGCTTGAGGTGCTAGTCCTCTTATTGAGGGTGGGGGTTCAAGTCCCCCTCCGCGCACAAAGAAAACCCCGGTTCGCCGGGGTTTTTTTGTGCCCTCGACCACGCGGAGTGCCCTCTCGACCAGCCTTCGGCCACCGCGGCGAGCTAAGGCCCCTTGTGGGTACTCGGGGAGCGGATGCAGAAGCCCCGGAGGATGACCCCCGGGGCTTCGGTGTGCATCCTGGATCAGGCAGCTGCCGGCGCGGGGATGTCCGTGGGGGTCGGAGCGGGGTTCTGCTCGGCTTCCTCGGCGAGCTCGGCTGCGCGCTTCTCGGCTGATGCGGCCTTCTTCTCGGCCACCTTCGACTCGACGGCCAGCTTGTTCGCCGCCGCACGCTCCTTGCCGGCGAGGGACTTCGCGTCCGCGGCGGCCTTCTTCTGAGCGGCGGTCGACTTGGCCACCAGCTTCTTGGCGTCGGCGGCCGCCTTCTTCTCTGCAGCCACGGCCCTGGCCTCGGCGGACCTGGCGGCGGCTGCTGCCTTGTTGGCCGCGGCACGCTCCTTGCCGGCGAGGGACGTGGCAGCGGCGGCTTCCTGCTTCACGGTGGACTTCGCCTGGGCGACGACGACCTTGGCGGTCGAGGTGGCGGTGGGAGCGGCAGCAGTGGCTGCTCCTGCACCGAAGGATCCGATGATGGCTGCTGCCAGGACGCCTTCTGCGATCTTCTTGCTGATGCTCATGTGGTGCTCCGTATCCGGTGGTGCTGGTGGGGTCCTGGCGATTCAGGCGCTCCTTCAAGGCTAGGAACCGAAACCGAACTGCGCGGACAGGAACGGCAAAGGTTGGCACAGGGTTTACGCAGGCCCGTGCAGAACGGCGCACCCTCGCTGGGGACGACCTCGAGGCGACGAGTCCGGAGTCCTGCCCTGCTGGTCGGGTTCGTTATCGGGATGTCCGCCGGATGTCGATGATTCCGAGGGTTCGGTTGCGTCCAGTAAGGGATCATGAGCCGTACAGGATGAAGGATGGACATGACCAGCGACTGGCAGACAGTGCATCGGGAACGGCGGGCCCTGGCCGAGGACCTCGCATCACTCAGCACTCAGGAATGGGCGACGGCATCACTCTGTGAGGGCTGGGACGTCCACGACGTCGTCGCACATCTCACGGGTTCAGCAAGGACGACCCGGCGTCGCTTCTGGTTGTCGCTCATCCGGGCGGGATTCAGCTTCGACCGGGCGAATGCCCGGGAAGTAGCAGCCGAACGGGCTCCTACCCCTGCCGAGACCCTCCTGCGATTCGAATCCACGATCACCAGCACCACGGCCCCTCCCGGGCCCCTGATCACCCGGCTCATCGAGATCGTCGTGCACGGCGAGGACATCAGACGCCCGCTCGGCCTACGACGCCCAGCCACCCCGTTGGAGCTGCGGGGCACCCTGGCGTATGTCGCGCAGGACCGCCTGTCCGGTGGGAAGAAGCGGTTGAACGGCCTGAGACTTGCCGCTACCGACGAAGGGTTCACCGTCGGCTCCGGTCACACGGTGCAGGGACCAGCGCTGTCGCTCCTGCTCGCGGCGTCCGGACGGACGGCCGCCCTACAGGACCTTCGAGGACCCGGCCTCGCGCTCCTGCAGGGCCGCCTGGGCGCATGAGCACCGGGGCGACGGTGAACCGTCCTCGGACGATCCACCGGTACAGCGCCCAGAACAGGCCCGTGGCAACGACGGAGGCGATCACCGTGCGGCGCGTGGGGGCGAGCAACTCCTCCTGACATGCAGGACGAGGAGATCGACGACGCACCGGCCGCGGTCCCTGTACGCCTCCTGCCCGGCGAACCTCAGGCCGCTTCCGTGTCAGGGAACTCCCGACGGATCGGCAGGTGCACCACGGAAGCCGACCGGCGCTTCCGCAGTGCTGTCTGGATGGGCAGAGGGGGCATGAGCAGACCCCGCCGGACCAGTTCGAGGGTCTGCCGGCACTGCGGAACGGGGACGGTCGAGGTGGCGTCGTGGTACTCGCCGGGGTGAACGATCATGGCTTGCTTGTCTTCCTGGGAATGAGTGCATCCAGGAGTGATTCGTTGCCGGCGACCCCTGGGCGGGGTTCTTCACAGAGCAGATGCATCCGGTGACGCAGTCACCCGGGCGCTGGTGGGGCAGCAGGGACACCCGGTCGGATCAGGTCCAGTAGAGGAGCCGGGCAGCCGGGAGACGCCGGTCCAGCTCCTCCGTGAACCACTCGCGCATCTCCTTCATGGTCTGCTTCGGGTACACGTACTTCACCCCGCCGAACTTCGAGCGCTTCTGGCTCCGCAGGTCCTCGTCCATCTCGAGCTTGGTCCTGGGATACCAGCCCAGCAGCACCTCCTTGCTCGCGGGGGTGAAGCGGTGCGTGATGATCTCTGCCGTGAGATCGAGATCCTCGATACCGGCGACTGCCGCAGCGACGTCGTCCAACAGAGCGCCGTACTGCTCCCGCCAACCGGGGACGGGCATGACCGGGGCGATCGTCAGACCCACGCGGTAGCCGGCCGTCGCAACAGCACGGAGCGCGGCGAGCCGCGCCAGCATGCGCGCGGTCCCACCCTCGAAACGATCGGCGACCTCCGCGGCATTGACCGAGAAGCGGATCCGGGTCCTGCCCGAGTGGTCGAGGCCGACGAGCTCGCCGACGTCGTCGAACTTCGTGGTGAACCGCAACTGCACATCGCTCCCGAAGTCTCCTGCCCCGACCCGGGTTATCGCTGCGGCGAGCGAGCCGGTCACGCTCTCGATCCCGAGCGGATCGGTGTAGCAGGACAGCTCGAACGTCGTACCCTCGTCGCCGCGCTCGAGGGTGCCACGGGTGACCGATCCCCGACCGGCGGACGTGCGTATGCCGTCCAGCACGTCGTCGACGTTCGCGTACACGCGGGTCACCGGCGGCCCCTGCAACGATCCGGCCAGGTAACAGTACTGGCAGTGAGCGGGGCAGCCCCTGGCCAGGTCGATCCGCCAGTCGGCGCTCGGCGGGATCGGCTGCGGCTTGAGCGCGCTGGGAGGGGCGACGACGACCGCGAGGGTGTTCTTGGCGGACGCGTAGGTCTCGCGCTCGGTGGCGCCGCGGAGGCCCGTCAGCGCATTCCCGGACAGGACCCGGATGTCATCGACCCCTGCACGCTCGCATCGCCTGATGATCTCGGCGGTGTGCGGCAGATCAGCTGCGGCCCGGGTGATCATCACGTGCTTGGGGACCCACAGCCGGGTCGGAGAGATAGTGGTCAGGTCCAGTTCCCGGGGCGTCGTCATCACTGTGTACAACAAGCTGGACGGCGGGTATGTTCCACCGGACAGCGCACACGGGCGGCGTCACGGGTGGGTGGATGTGCCGTGTTCCCTGGCGACGTCGAGGAAGGACAGCGCCGCCGGTGTGAGGTCCTTCGTACGGCTGAGGAGTGCTACGTCCAGCCTCGATACGGGTTCGATTCGCAATGTGCGCAACCCGGACCGGTTCGCGGTCGCCGTCCAGGACGACGGCATGACCGCGTGGCCCACGCCTGCCAGGACCATCGGGAGGATGGAGGTGCGGTGCGCCACTTCGACCACGATCTCCACCTCGACCCCCTGGGCGAGGGCGTCGTCCACCAGCCACCGCATCAGTGAGCCACGCTGGCTGGCGATGAGACGGTGGCCGCTGAGCGCTTCCCGGTGGACGACGTCGCCGGCACCGAAGGTGTCCGCCTGAGGATTGACGAGCAGGATCAGGGCCTGCTGCTCGAGTTCGAGCACCGTGATCCCGGGGACCCGGATGGGTCCGTGGGACCCGGCCAGGCCGAGCTCCGAGTGTCCGCTGCGCACGGCTTCGATGACCTCCTCGGGCGTGAACGCCGCTTCGACGTTCAGCCGCATGGAGGGGTTGAGTTCGACGAAACTCGCGATCATGGAGGTGAGGGGTTCGATCCCGGGGGACGGCATGGTCATGATGTCGAGAGTTCCACTCCGCAGACCTCGAAGGGCGTCGACCGCTGAGCGGGCCGCATCGAGGTCCCGCATCACCTGTCGTGCGGGTCCCACGAGTTCCTTGCCCGCTTCACTGAGTACGGCCCGTCGTCCGATGCGGTGGAAGAGCGGGACACCCAGGTCCCGCTCGAGGCTCGCGATGGTCTGGGAGAGCGAGGGTTGTGCGATCAGCAGTTCGTCGGCTGCCCGGTTGAAGCCGTTGCAGTCGACGACGGCAAGAAAGTACCTCAACTTCCTCGTATCCATCGACGCTCCTCGGTGCAGACAGCCGGTCGGTCCACAGACTACGCCCTGCGTGATCCGTGGACCGATCGGCTGCTGGTGTCCTAGGAGCCGATGCCCGTGACGCCGACCATGATCGGGACGATGCTGATGATGAGGATCGCGCCGATGACGTCGAAGGCGAAACCGGTCCTCACCATGCGGGTGATGGGAACTGCGCCGGTGCCGTACACGATGGCGTTCTGCGGGGTCGACACCGGCAGCATGAAGCCGAAGGATGCCGCGAAGGTCGCTGCCAGGGCGGGGACGAAGGGGTCCACTCCCAAGGCCACGCACAGGGGGATGACGATCGGTACGACGACGGCCGCGGAGGCGGTGTTGCTGGTCGTCTCCGAGATGAGGATCGCCAGGATCGCGGAGAACGCGGTGATCGCCACGATGTTGGTGATGCCGAGGTTGTTCGATGCCGCGGTCCCGATGGTCTCGGCGAGTCCCGTGTCGGCGAGCAGGGCGCCGAAGATGATGCCGGTACCGAACAGGAGGATGGTGCCCCAGTCGATCTTCGACGCGTCGGACCAGGTCATGGTCGCCTTGCGCTGCTTCCAGTCCGTCGGGAGGATGAACAGGAGGGAGGCACCGAGCACTGCGACGATGCCCTCGTCGAGCCGGTTGTCGAAAAGGGTGTAGAGATCGGAATCAGGGCCGGCGACGAGGCTGGCAACCGCGGGCAGGAGCCACAGGGTGACGGTCAGGCCGAAGGCGAACAGGGTGTTCTTCTCCGCACGCGACATCCTGCCCTGCTCGGCCTTCTGCTCGCGGATGAATTCCTCGACGCCTTCGATCCTGCGGATCTCCGGCTTGTTGAGCAGGAACATGATCAGGGCGAGGACGACGAACATCGCTGCGCAGATCGGGGCGACCGTCGCTGTCCACTGGACGAAGCCGATCTTGACGCCGGTGGCTTCCTCGATGAGCCCGCGGCCGATGAGGTTCGGGGGAGAGCCGACCGGTGTGAGGAGACCGCCGACGCTGGCCCCGTAGGCCAGCATCAGCATCAGGGCTGCACCGACGCGGAGCCGGAGAGGGTCGAAATCGGCCTTGACGACCCCGCGGTCCTGCATGAGCTTCGCGATGACGGCCAGGATCCCGAGGGCGGTCGGCATGAGCATGGCCACCGTGGCGGTATTGGAGACGAACGCCGACAACAGGCACGTGATCAGGCCGAAGGCGATGATGATCCGGTAGGTCGACTTCGCGACCCCTGGGATGGACAGGACGGCAAAGGCCAGGCGTTGGGCGATGCCGTGCTTGAGCATCGCCGCGGCCAGGATGAAAGCGCCGATGAAGGTGAAGATGGTCGTCGAGCCGAAGGGTGCCAGCACATCGCTCGCCGGAGCGATTCCGAGAAGGACGACGGCAGCCACGCCGATCAGGCCGCCGACGGGGATGGGCACCGGTTCGCAGATCCAGAGGATGATCACGCCCAGCAGCACCGCGGCGAGCAACTGCTGGGAACGGTCCATCCCGGTGGGTAGGAGTGCGAAGATCAGCGCGACGGCGGGAGCCAGGAAGAACCCCAGCGTCTGCCGCGTACGTTCGAATTTCTCCTCCCGCGGCGAGAGTTTCTGCTCGCTGAGGCTCCGGAAGGACTTGCCACCCAGCAGGGCTGTGCGGACGTCGGTCCGGGGACCGGTGGTCGTCAGATCGGTCGGGTCTGCTCGATTGCTGGACATCGTCGTCCTCTCGTCGGAAGGGATGCACTCACTGTGCCCGCGTCAGGTGATTCCGTCCAAGACCGTCTTCCTACTACCCGGATAGGTAAAACCGATCAACGGATCAGATCGACGTGTCCCTCGCTCCCATAGGCAACACCTATCAGCAGTATTCGAAGAAGCTCTTGGACGCCGGGAGTTCCCGAACGCTCTACTGGAGGAGGTAGGGCAGCCGAATCTGCCACCACTCGACGAGGAGGACGGCATGAGCGCCACCCGGACATTCAGAATCGCATCGATCCCCGCGGACGGCGTCGGCAAGGAGGTCGTCTCCGCCGGTCGCAGGGTCCTCGATGCGCTCGCCTCGCACGCCGGCGGTACGTTCGCCTTCGAGTGGACCGAGTTCCCGTGGGGATGCGAGTACTACGCCGAAACGGGGAAGATGATGGCCGAAGACGGCCTGGAGACCCTGAAGGACTTCGACGCCATCTATTTCGGAGCCGTGGGCTGGGAGAACGTGCCGGACCACATCAGCCTCTGGGGTCTGCGCCTGAACATCACCCAGAACTTCGACCAGTGGGCGAACATCCGCCCGGTGAGGTTCCTGCCCGGCGTCCAGTCCCCGCTGCGCAAGGCCGATGACACCGAGCTCGACTGGGTGGTCGTGCGGGAGAACAGCGAGGGCGAGTACGCCGGCATCGGCGGACGCAACCTCAGCGGACGCGGACCGGGGAACGAGGTAGCCCTCCAGACCGCGCTCTTCACCGAGAAGGGCTGCGAGCGCATCATGCGCTTCGCTTTCGACCTGGCCCGCACCCGCACCGTGAAGAAGGTCTCCAGCGTCACCAAGTCCAATGCCCAGCAGTACGGCATGGTGCTGTGGGACGAGGTGTTCGACCGCGTCGCCCTGGATTACCCGGACGTCACGACCGAAAGCGTCCTGGTGGATGCGATGAGCGCGAAATTCGTCCTCAAGCCGGAGGACCTGTCCGTCGTCGTGGCCTCGAACCTGAATGCGGACATCCTCTCGGATCTGGGATCAGCGCTCGCAGGCAGCCTCGGCCTGGCGGCGAGCGCCAACCTGAACCCGGAGCGCCGGTTCCCGTCGATGTTCGAGCCGGTACACGGCACCGCCCCGGACATCGCGGGCAAGGGCATCAGCAACCCCATCGGTGCCATTGCCAGTGCAGCCCTGATGCTCGACCACTTCGGACTGCACGATGAGGCACGACAGCTCGAATCAGCCATCGAGCGGACCACCGCCGCCGGGCACCTGACCCGCGACATCGGCGGAGAAGCCACCACCGACGACGTCACCGACGCCATCATCGAAGCCCTGGCGCCGTCACCTGCGGTTCTCTAGTCAGGACGTACCGTAGGGGCGCCGGATTGTCGGCACGGATCGTGGTGGGGGTTCAGGTCTCGAAGTGTGTGGCGGGAGTCTGTTGTCCGAGGGATTCCACGACGGCGGCTGCGACATCGCGGAGTTTCATGTTCCGGCCGCTGGAAGCGGCCCGGAGAATGGTCATCGCGTTGTCGTGGCCGCACCGGTTCTGGGCCATGATGATGCCCGCGGCGACGTCGATCGTGGTCCGCGAATTCATCGCCTGGGTGAGGTCGTGGTTCGTTGCCGTGAGGTGGGCGATGTGCACCGCCATGCGCAGCAGCTGGGACGCTTCCGCGGCGAGTCCCTCAGCGGCCACGATGACCTCGTCGTCGAAGACGTCCGGGGCCGTGGCGTAGAGGTCGAGCCCTGCTGCGGCATGGCCCTCCAGGGTGATCGGTATGCCCAGGGCGGAGCGGATGCCGTGCTCGAGGACGGTGGGGGCGTAGTCCCCGAAGCGGTCCTCGGTGGTGAAGTCCTGGACCGTGTAGGTCTGCCCGTCGCGTGCGGCCCGCAGGCACGGGCCGTCGTCGAAGGACAGCTGCACCTCGTCCACTTCCCTGGCGTGGTCGCTGCTGCTGGCGATGACCCCCTTGGTCCTGGGGCGCAGCAGGGTCACGCTGCAGAGGACCTCCCGGGTGTCCGAGGAGAAGGTCTGCGCCACGAATTCGGAGAGTCGGGTCAGAAGCTTCTCGAGGTCGGTGCTGTCGAGGACCAAGTCCTGAAGCCGTGCGGGCTCCCTCCTCTCATCGTCAGCACTCTTCCCGACCATGCTCGCTCCTCTGTCCACCGGATCAGGCCGCACCCCGGCCGTCCGCGCCCGCGGACGACGTCGTATGGCATTCACGGTATCGGGAACTCCCCGCGCTGTGTGCAGAAGCTGCCCCGAGCACATGGTGGGCATGCCCTCCCCTGTCGGTCATGATCACGCAACCGTTGAGGGACCGGAGACGCTGTGTGCACACTGATCACCAGAAGGGCCGCCGGGCTTCGAGCGCGCCGGCCATGGGGACAACGGTCTCCTTCGCCCACGGGTGGCCGCGGAGTAGCTGGAGGCACGCATGGATCCCGTATCCCCCATCAGTGGACTCGGTGTCCTCGTCGGACGCACGAAGGGTCTCCTCCTGGCGGAACAGGCCGCGCAGCACGCCGTGGATGACCTCGCAGAAGCCGTCCGGACCGGCAGCCGATGCCGGTATCCGGTCGTGCGCCACCGTGCCCCTCGTCCGGGGCAAGGAATCGATCGGAGCACTGAAGACCTATTCGGGCATACCGAACGCCTTCACGACCGCTGATGCTCGGGTGCTGTCCCATCTCGCCACCTCAGCAGCGGCCCTGCTCGGCCATATCCGAGCCGGTGACACTCCGCAGGGCATCGATACCGACGTGACCAGGGCACTCAGCACGAGGGGCACCATCGATCTCGCCCGGGGCATCATGATGGAGCGTCACGACATGGATCCGGATGAAACCCTCGAGCACATGCTCATGCTGGTCACGGACACCGGCATCACCATGGCCGAACTGGCGACCACCGTCGTCGCCCGTCGCGATCTCGACCCCTCCCGATTCATCGGTGGGACCTGATGCACGGCGACCAGCACGACGATCGTGAACGAAAGCCGGGCGATCCCCCTGGTCATCACCTTGGTCATCGCCCTGGGAAGGCGAGCTCGAACAGCACCGCACGCAGTGCCGGCAGCAGCAGGAGTGCGGAACAACGACTTCTGACCAGCAAGGCCATCCATGAAGCGGGGGTGAGCATCTCGGAGGTGTGGTTACGCTATTTCTCCTTCTCCGGCATGGTCGAGGAGTACGAAGTCCACGCATATCTCCAGGCGCTGATCGACCTGCCCCGCTTACAACGGGACCTCATAGCGCAGGCCGTCAACGAACTGATCGACGAACTGCCCGCCCCCCGACGAGCCCCTTCGGACGCCGACCTCGACCACGTGCCGGACTCCGATCCCGATCCGACCGGGTAGCCCGCGTTGCCGGTGGCCCTCCCACGCCCAGGGGCCTCGCCGGGGCCACCCGACTTGGTAGCGTGTCCCGCATGCCCATCAGACTCGAGAACGTAGGCATCGCGGTCCGCGACCTCGAAGCGGCGATCGCCTTCTTCACCGACCTCGGGCTCACAGTCCTCGGCCGCGACACGGTCAGTGGGGAGTGGGCCGACACCGCCGTCGGCCTCGACGGTAATCACGCCAGGATCGCCATGCTGCAGACTCCGGAAGGGGATGGTCGCCTCGAGCTCTTCGAGTACATCCACCCGGACGCGATCGAGACGGAGCCGACCCGTCCCAACGAGATCGGCATGCACCGGATCGCCTTCTCGGTGGACGACATCGACGAGGCCCTCGACATCGCCGCACGGCACGGCTGCTACCTCCTGCGTGGCGTGGCGAGATACGGGGACGCCTACAAACTCACCTACGTCCGCGGTCCGAGCGGCATCGTCGTCATGCTGGCCGAGGAACTGAAGAGGAACTGACCGCACCCCGTGCAGGACGTGACCCCGGCGGAGAAGGCCGGATGTCCGATGCCGACGGAACGGGAAGGCGTGGCCGGTCGGGCGGTCACTCTCGGTAGGCTGGAGCAGTAACCGCTACCCAGGAGGACCACGTGGGCATTACACCCGAAGATGAAGTTGTCAGGATCTGCCAGGAACTGATCCGTTTCGATACCTCGAACTTCGGGGACAACGTCGGCCCCGGGGAGAGGAAGGCCGCCGAGTACACGGCAGGGCTCATCGAGGAGGTGGGCCTGTCCACGCAGATCTTCGAATCCGCGCCCGGTCGCGCATCCGTCGTCGCCCGCATGGAGGGCTCGGATCCGTCGCTGCCCGCGCTGGTGGTGCACGGTCACCTGGACGTCGTGCCGGCACAGAAGGAGGACTGGACCGTCGACCCCTTCGGCGGCGAGGAGAAGGACGGCCTGATCTGGGGGCGCGGCGCCGTGGACATGAAGGACATGGACGCCATGATCCTCTCCGTCCTGCGGTCAATGCAGCGTGACGGCATCAAGCCGCAGCGCGACCTCATCTTCGGCTTCTTCGCGGACGAGGAAGCGGGAGGCGCCTACGGTGCATCCTGGCTGGTCGACAACAAGCCGGAGGTCTTCGAGGGGGCCGCCGAAGCCATCTCGGAGGTCGGTGGTTTCTCCGCCACCATCGGCGGGCAGCGCACGTACCTCCTGCAGACGGCCGAGAAGGGCATCTCCTGGCTGCGGCTCGTGGCCCACGGGCGCGCCGGCCACGGCTCGCAGATCAACACCGACAACGCCGTGACCGCGCTCGCGCGCGCCGTCACGCGGATCGGGGAGCACCGCTGGCCCATCGAGCTGACGCCCACCACGCGCCAGTTCCTCGACGGTGTCACCGAGCTGACCGGGGTCGAATTCGATCCCGACAACCCCGACGTGCTCCTGAAGGAACTCGGTACCGTGGCGCGCTTCGTCGGGGCGACCCTGCAGAACACCGCGAACCCCACCGTCCTCAAGAGCGGCTACAAGCACAACGTGATCCCGGGCACCGCCGAGGCCCTCATCGACGTGCGTACCCTGCCCGGCCAGCAGGACCAGGTCCTCGAGATCATCCGGGGCCTCGCCGGCGAAGGGGTCGACGTGACCTACGAGCACAAGGACACCTCGCTCGAGGTCCCGTTCGCGGGCAACCTCGTGGACTCCATGATCGACGCCCTGCACGCCGAGGATCCGGGCGCGAAGGTGCTGCCCTACACGCTCTCGGGAGGCACGGACAACAAGTCGCTCAGCCGCCTCGGCATCACCGGCTACGGCTTCGTCCCGTTGCAGCTGCCCGACGAGCTCGACTTCACCGGCATGTTCCATGGCGTGGACGAGCGCGTGCCGGCAGATTCCCTCCGCTTCGGCGCCAAGGTGCTCGCCCGCCTGCTGACAACCTACTGAGCGGCGGGGGAGCGGGATGACGACGGCGGACCGGTCCGCCTACCTGACCGAGGCGATGCTGGGGCGGTTCAGGGAACGCGCCGCGGGCTACGACGCGGCCAACGCGTTCTTCCACGAGGACTTCGCGGAGCTCGTGGACTCCGGTTACCTCCGGATGCTCGTCGAGACACCGCCCGGCGACGAGGGTGGGATGGGCAGGGCTGCTGCTGCACAGCGCGTCCTCGCCGCCGCCGCTCCGGCGACCGCGCTGGGCGTGAACATGCACCTCGTCTGGACGGCCGTGGCGGGCCTGCTCGCCGACCGCGGGGATGCCTCGCTCCAGTTCGTCCTCGACGAGCCGGCCGGGGGCGAGGTGTTCGCGTTCGGTGTCTCGGAACCGGGCAACGACGCCGTCCTGTTCGACTCCCTGACGCGCGTGGAAAGGCTCGCCGACGGCATCCTCAGCTACACGGGCACCAAGGTTTTCACGAGCCTGTCCCCGGTGTGGACCCGCCTCGGGATCTTCGGCCGGCTCGAGGGGCTCGACGGCGGCGACGATGCGATCCTCCATGCCTTCGTCCCTCGCGGCACCCCCGGCGTGGACACCGTGCCGGACTGGGACCCGCTGGGGATGCGTGCCACGCAGTCGAACACCACGCGGCTGACCGACGTCCGTGTGCCGCCCGACGCCGTCTTCCGGCAGCTACCCGTGGGCCCCACCGCGGACCCGCTGGTCTTCGGCATCTTCGCCGCCTTCGAGACCCTGATCGGCGCGGTCTACCTCGGGATCGCCGACCGCGCGCTCGACCTGGCGGCGGAATTCCTCGCCGCGCGCCGCAGCCATGTCGCAGGCCGCGCCCTGTCCGATGATCCGGTGCTGAGGAATCTCCTGGCGGGCGTCGCGATGCAGCGGACGGGCGTGGAGGCCGAACTCCGCAGCGTCACGCAGGACCTCGACGGTCGTGCAGGCGAGGCGTCCCAGTGGTTCGCACGCCTCGTGACCCTCAAGACGCACGCGGTCGACGCGGCGGTCGCGGCGACGTCCGCCGCCCTGCACGTCGGAGGAGGATCGGGCTTCTCCGCGTCGTCCGAGGTGGCGCGGCTGCACCGGGACGCCCTGGCCGGACAGTTCCATCCGTCGACCCGGGAATCCGCGCGGGCAACGGTCGCCACGGCCCTGCTCGGCCCGCCGACCGCCTAGGCGGGGTGCCGTGGCGAGCGGGGCTCCGTCCCGGTCCCGGTCACGCCGTCCGTTCCACCCGCAGCACTTTCCGCCGAAGCCAGTAGCGCCTGCTGCCACCCAGGTAGATGCAGCTGCGTTCGAGTTCCCACTTGCCGTACTCGGCATGCTCGGTCAGGAGTTTGCGCGCGGCCGGCAGGGGTTCACCCGCGCTGACGGTCAGCACCAGGTACTCGTACTGGCGCCCGTAGTCGCGCTTTCGGACGGCGGTCGCGTTCACAAAATGTTCTCGCATATCCCTCCAATTCTGCCCACTTTACCGATAACGTCTAATCCATGAGCATAGATCCGCGTGTCGCGCTCCAGTCCCTCGTGACGGCCCTCGAAGAACACCTTGCGGCGTCGGCATCACGACGGCGGGAGGACGATCCGGCGGTCGAAGCGGCCTATCTGGGCATCGCCGACGCGTTCGAAGCCTACGAGGAAGCCCTGTACGACGCCTTCGGGGAAGTGACACCACTCGAGATCTACGAAGAGTCCGACGACGACGAGGAGGACGGGGACGACGATCCGGAGGACGCCGACTACGCGTCCGACCTCGTCGAAGCCGAAGTGGAGCACTGACCGGCCGATCCGGAACTCCCGGACCCCACCGGCCGGAGCAGTACCCGGGGTGGAGCGCCGCATCCCGCACGCGGGTGGGGTCAGCCCTGCAGGACCGATACCTCGTCGAGCACTTCAGCGATGGGCTCCGCCACAGGAGCTCCGCTGGTCTGCAGGATCTCCTTGAGCTGCTGCGCGGTGCGTGCCCCGACGATCGCGGAGGCCACACCCGGCCGGTGCAGGAGCCACCGGAGGGCGAGTTCGTGCGGTTGGAGATCCAGTCCCCGTGACGCCGTGCAGAGTGCCTCGGTGATGCGCTGGGGCTTGCCCGAGAGGTAGGGCTCGACATAGGGCGCCCACACGTCCGAGGCTCCACGGGATTCGGAGGGGATCCTGCCACGGTACTTGCCGGTCAGCACACCCCGACCCAGCGGACCCCACGCCAGGATGGCAGCGCCGAACGCTTCCGCCGAGGGAAGGACATCCCGCTCGGCGCCGCGGCTCAGCAGGGAGTACTCGACATCGTTCACGATGAGCGGGAAGGAGGCGGTCGCCGCGGCGCGTGCGAACTCCCAGCCGGAGTAGTTGGACACCCCGACGTACCGCGCGCGTCCTGTCACATAGGCGGACTCGAGCGCACTGAGGGTCTCCTGCAGCGGGACCGCGGCATCGGGGGAGGGCGCCAGCCAGAGATCGACGTGGTCGGTGCCCAGCAGCGACAGCGAGGCGTCCAGCGAGTCCAGGAGTCCGCGGCGCGAGGCGTCCAGGCGCCGGCTACCGGATCGGGTCGTGCCGCCCTGCACCACCACCACCAGTTCGGAGCGGGCCACGGTGTCACCGATGAAGCTGCCCAGCATGGCCTCGGCCTGGCCCTCGCCGTAACGGGCAGCGGTCTCGATGAGCGTGCCGCCGGCTTCGGTGAAGATGCGCAGCTGCTCGCGGGCGGCCTCCTCGCTGACCTCCTGGCCCCAGTTCATGGTGCCGAGTCCCAGAGCCGAGACCGTCAGTCCGCTCGCTCCCACGTTTCGCCGTTGCATGGAGCCAAGCCTAGAGCCTTCCCTGCGCCGCATGGCTTAGGGTCGTAGACGTGAAGTGGATAGAAGCAGTCATCCTGGGGTTCGTCCAGGGCCTTACCGAGTTCCTACCCATTTCATCGAGCGCACACCTGCGCATCGTCGGGGAGCTCCTGCCGAATGCGCAGGACCCGGGTGCGGCGTTCACCGCCATCACGCAGCTGGGGACGGAGACCGCCGTCATCGTGTTCTTCTGGCGGGACATCGTCCGCATCATCACGGCCTGGTTCGGCGCGCTGAGGGGCACGGTGCCGAGGAACGACCCGGACGCCCGCATGGGGTGGCTCGTGATTCTCGGCAGCATACCGATCGTGGTCCTCGGGCTGCTGTTCCAGGACCAGATCGAGAGCACGTTCCGCAGCATGTGGATCGTGGCCACCATGCTGATCGTCTTCGGCCTCATCCTCGCCGTGGCGGACCGCGTGGGCCGTCAGACGCGCGACCTCCAGAGCCTCACCTACCGGCACGGCATCCTCTACGGGCTGGCGCAGGCGATGGCCCTGATCCCGGGCGTGTCGCGGTCCGGCGGCACGATCACCGCGGGCCTGCTCATGGGGTACACCCGTGAGGCGGCAGCACGGTACTCCTTCCTGCTGGCCATCCCCGCCGTGTTCGGCAGCGGTGTGTTCCAGCTCGTCAAGAGCTACGACGAGCCCGGGCCGTACGCGCTCCCGGAAACCGCGGTGGCGACGGTCGTGGCCTTCGTCGTCGGCTTCGCGATCATCGGCTGGTTCCTGAAGTTCGTCAGCACGCGCGGCTACGGGCTCTTCGTCTGGTACCGCATCCTGCTCGGTCTCGCCCTGTACCTCCTGCTCGGCTTCGGCGTCATCACCGCCTGACGCCGGGCCGTAAGGTAGAACGTGTGATTGCGTGGAATTCGACTCCTGTCCCAGAACTCGACGGCACCCAGTCGGGCATCAACCTGTTCGACACGGCAAGCCAGGAGCCGGCACCCCTCGGGAACCATCCCGAGCGCAGCCTCTACGTCTGCGGCATCACCCCCTATGACGCGACCCACCTCGGCCACGCGTCCACGTATGTCGCCTTCGACCTCCTGAACCGCACCTGGCGCGACGCCGGGGCAACGGTCTCCTACGTCCAGAACGTGACCGACGTCGACGATCCGCTCCTCGAGCGCGCCACGGCCACCGGCGTGGACTGGCGTGAGCTCGCCGCCGAGCAGATCGCCCTGTTCCGTGAGGACATGGAAGCACTGAACGTCCTGCCGCCCGACCACTACATCGGAGCCGTGGAGGCGATCGACTGGATCGTCCCGGCCGTCGAGGAGCTCGTGGCGCGCGGACTGGCCTATGCCGTGCCGGGCGAGGGCGGGGAGCCCGACGGCGACATCTACTTCTCCCTCGACGCCACCGCCACGCTCGACGCGAGCGACCCGGCCTCCTGGTTCCTGGGCCAGGTGTCGCACCTGGCGCCCGACACGATGCTCGCCTTGTCCGCGGAGCGTGGTGGCGACCCCCAGCGCCCGCACAAGCGCAACGCGCTCGATCCGCTGCTCTGGCGGTCCGAACGCGCCGGTGAGCCCAGCTGGTCCGGCGGCACGCTCGGCCGGGGCCGTCCTGGCTGGCACATCGAGTGCGCGGTGATCGCGCAGCGCTTCCTGCCCGCGCCCTTCACCGTGCAGGGAGGCGGCTCGGACCTCGTATTCCCCCATCACGAGATGAGCGCGTCCCACGCCTGGGCGGCCGGTGGCACCCCTCTGGCCGAGCACTACGCCCACGCCGGGATGGTCGGCTACGACGGCGAGAAGATGAGCAAATCCCGCGGCAACCTGGTGCTCGTGTCGAAGCTGCGCCGCGAGGGCGTGGACCCCGCAGCCATCCGTCTCGCCATCCTCGCGCACCACTACCGCTCGGACTGGTCCTGGACCGACGCCGTCCTCGAGGAGGCGGTGGCCCGCCTCGACCGTTGGCGCCGCGCCGCGGACGGGGCGGCAGCGGCCGACGTCGTGGCGGTGCGCGAGCAGATCCGCGTATGCCTGGCCGACGACCTCGACGCGCCCTCGGCCCTGGCCGCGGTGGACGCCTTCGCCGCGTCCGCACACCGTTCCGCGGGCGATGCCGCCGGCAGGCAGGGCCTGGCGGACGTGGTCGACGCGCTGCTCGGCGTCCGGCTCTAGCAGCGGCCGCAGCGGAGCTGCCCGGTCGAACGTGTCCGTGCGCGTGGCGGCCCGTCCTGCCCGGCCCGTCAGGACCGCTAGTCCCGGCGGCGCTTCTTCAGGTAGCGCTCGAACTCGCGGGCGATCGACTCGCCACTCGCCTCGGGGAGGTCCACGGTGTCCTTGGCCTCCTCGAGCTGGCGCACGTACGCGGCCACCTCCGGGTCCTCCGTCGCGAGCTCGTCCACGCCCCGTTCCCACGCCTCGGACTCCTCCGTCAGGACATGGGTGTCGACCGTGATCTGCAGGATCTCCTCGAGCTTGTTCAGGAGGGCCAGCTGCGCCTTCGGCGACGGGGACTGACCGACGTAGTGCGGTACGGCCGCCCACAGCGACATCGTGGGGATGTCCGCGAGCAGGCCCATCTCGGCCAGCACACCGACGATGCCGATGGGTCCCTCGTAGGTGGACGGTTCGACGTCGAGGCTCTCACGGACGAGGTCGTCGTCCGAGGTGACCGTCACAGGTATGGGCCGCGAGTGGGGCACGTCGGCCAGCAGCGCGCCGACCAGGACGATGCAGTCGACACTCAGCTCCTTCGCGAGCGCGACGAGCTCCGCGGTGTAGGCGCGCCACTTGTAGGAGGGCTCGACGCCGTTGACGAGGATCAGGTCGACGTTCGAGTCGGGGACGACGGCCTTGCTGATCCGGGTGTTGGGCCACTTGATGCGTCGCTGGCCGGAGGAGTTCCGCTTGATCATGGGACGGGTGAACTGGAAGTCGTAGAACTCGTCGGCGTCGATGGTCGAGATGCGCTCGCTGCCGAAGAACCGGCCCAGGTACTTCAGTCCGTCGCTGGCCGCCTCGCCGGCGTCGTTCCAACCCTCGAACGCGGCGAGCATGATCGTGATGCGGCGCTCGGGTTCGCCGGCATCCTGGAAAAGGTCCTGTACGCCACTGGGCTGGTTCTCTTCGAAGCTGTCCACGTTCTCACCCTAAACCCCGGTGCGCGACCATGTCAGGCGAGGTTCCGCGGCTACGCGCAGAGCAGATGTGCGGGCCTGTCAAGGGGTCGCCGTAGACTGGAAGGTATGGCCAACCACCCCACCGGCAGCGTCCAGACCCTTCCCCGCACCGCCCTCCGGAGCGACGGCTCCGCAGCCGACGGGAACCTCGGCGGACTGCAGGGCGTGCTGTGGGACATGGACGGGACGATCGTCGACACGGAGCCGTACTGGATCCGGGCCGAGAAGGAACTGGTCGAATCCCACGGTGGCACCTGGACCACCGAGCAGGCCACCCTGCTCGTCGGCCAGGCCCTCGAGTACTCCGCCGGGCAGCTCCAGCAGGCCGGCGTCGACCTCGATGTCCGTACCATCATCGAACACCTCACGGAGCGTGTGGCGGCGGACGTGCGCACGGAGGTGCCCTGGCGCCCGGGGGCGAGGGAGCTGCTGGCAGCCCTCCGCGCGGAAGGCGTCCCCTGTGCGATGGTCACAATGTCGGAGAGCCTCCTCGCCGGTGCGGTCGCCGCGCGGCTGCCCGAGGGCACCTTCTCCCACCTCGTCACGGGGGACCGCGTGAGTGCCGGCAAGCCCGACCCGGAGGCATACCAGCTGGGCTTCGACCTGCTCGCAGCGGACCACCCGGGCCTCAGCAAGGACCGCGTCGTCGCCGTGGAGGACTCCCTTCCCGGCGTCACCTCCGCCCTCGCCGCCGGACTGGTCACGCTCGCCGTCCCCCACTTCGTGCCGCTGCCGCCCGACGACCGCCGCACCGACTGGGACACCCTCGAGGGACGGACGCCGGCCGACCTCGCCGCGCTCCTGCCCGGGAACAGCCGGTCCGAGGGCGCGGGGAACGGCGCATGAGTCGAGGACAGCAGGTTCCCCCGAGGGAGACGAGCCCCGGGCTCTCCCTCGGGCGCATCGCCGGCATCCCGGTGGTCCTGGCCTGGTCGTGGTTCGTCATCACGGCCTTCATCGTTCTCGTCTTCGGGCCCCGCGTCAGTGGCGCCTTCCCGGAGATCGGGCCCGGCGCCTACGGCGTCGCCCTCGGGTACGCCCTGCTCCTCGCCGCGTCCGTGCTCATCCACGAACTGGCCCACGCCCTCACCGCCCGTGCCTTCGGCTGGCCGACCACGCGGATCGTCCTGAACCTGTGGGGCGGACACACCCAGTTCGCGAGCTTCAACGCCTCGCCCGGCCGGTCCCTGGCGGTCGCGCTCGCCGGCCCCGCCGCCAACTTCGTCCTCGCGGGTCTGGGGTGGGCGCTGCTCCAGGCGATGACGCCCGGCTCCGTGTCCTACCTCCTCGTCACCATCCTGGTCTGGGCCAACCTCCTCGTGGCCGCGTTCAACGTCCTGCCCGGCCTGCCGCTCGACGGCGGCCGCCTGGTCGAGAGCGCGGTGTGGAAGGCGACCGGCAGTCAGGAGAAGGGCACCGTGGCCGCCGGGTGGGCAGGGCGCATCATCGTCGTCCTGCTGCTCGGCGTGGTGGTCGGCGTACCGCTGCTCCAGGGGCGCGGCCCGGACCTGACGGTCATCCTCATCGCCGTGGTCATGGGTGCCTTCCTGTGGCTGGGGGCGACGTCCGCCATCGAGAACGCACGCATGCGTCAGCGCCTGCCCGCCATCAGCGCGGGACGGCTCCAGCAGCGCGCACTCGGCCTCCCCGCCGGCACCACGGTGCTCGCCGCCCGCCGCCTGCTCCGGGAGAACCCGGGCGCCGCCGTCGTCGTGACCGGCGCATCCGGGGTCCCGGAGGCCGTCGTCGACGAGGCCGCACTGCTCGCCGTCCCCGAGGAGGCTGCGGGCACGACGGCGGTCAATGCGACCGCACGTCGCCTCGCCGCAGGGGCCTATGTACCCGAGTGGGCCGAGGGGCAGGAACTCGTGCAGTTCCTCGCACGCCTCGAGGGCAGCGAGTACGCCGTGGTGAACCGCCAGGGCGCCGTGACCGGCCTGCTCCACCAGCGCACGGTCGTACAGGCCATCACCGGTAAGACCACCCCCGGCGCCTAAGGGCCCCGGGGCATCGCCCACCCATCTCCACCTCATCCATGCCGGTCCTGCCGGCCTTCGCCGAAGGATCCCCCATGAGCTCCACCCCCACACCCCCCGACGCACCGGCAGGCCCCCATGGCGCCGCAGCCCGCCGCGGCCCCTTCCGCCCGGGCGAGCGCGTCCAGCTGACGGACGAGAAGGGCAGGATGAACACCATCACCCTGACCCCCGGCGGCGCGTTCCACACCCACAAGGGCTTCCTGCAGCACGACGCCCTCATCGGCGCCACCGAGGGGACCATCCTCGAGAACACCACCGGGCAGCTGTACCAGGCGCTGCGTCCGCTCCTGTCCGACTTCGTGCTGTCGATGCCCCGCGGTGCCGCCGTCGTCTACCCGAAGGACGCCGGCCAGATCGTGACCATGGCCGACATCTACCCCGGGGCCCGCGTGGTCGAGGCGGGTGTCGGCTCCGGCGCGCTCTCCATCTCGCTGCTGCGGGCCGTCGGCGACTCCGGGTACCTCCACTCGTTCGAGCGGCGCGAGGAGTTCGCCGACATCGCACGGGGCAACGTCGAGACGATCTTCGGCGGGCCCCACCCGGCGTGGCAGATCACCCTCGGCGACTTCCAGGAGCAGGTCGTGGAGCACGAGGAGCCGGGGTCCGTGGACCGCGTCGTCCTCGACATGCTCGCGCCCTGGGAGTGCCTCGACGCCGTCGCGACCGTCCTCGGTGCCGGCGGCGTGTGGATCAGCTACGTCGCGACCGTCACGCAGCTCTCCCGCACCGCCGAGGCCATCCGCGCCGACGGACGCTTCACCGAGCCCGAGGGCTGGGAGTCGATGGTGCGCGGCTGGCACCTCGAAGGACTGGCCGTCCGTCCGGACCACCGGATGGTGGCCCACACGGGGTTCCTGCTCACCACGCGCAGGCTCGCCGACGGCGCCGTCGGATTCACCCCGAAGCGCAGGCCGTCCAAGACCGGCTTCAGCGAGGAGGACCTCAACGCGTGGACACCGCAGGCCGTCGGTGAACGCGAGGTCTCGGACAAGCGGCTCCGGCGCGTGGCGCGGGACGCGGCATCCACGATCCAGCGCGGTTCCCTGCCCCCGGAGGAGGCACAGGCCCGCCGCGACGCGATCGCCGACGGCGGTACGGTCGAGTAGGGGAGCCCGGCGCACCCGGGGCGATACAGCATCCGCGGCGGGCAGGAACAGGGGAGAGGTCCGCGGACGCCGGGCGTTAACACTGCACGCCGTGCGCTGACGTCTGCGCTAAGGTCGAAAGACAGCCGAAGGTCGAACACGAGGTGGCGAACCGAAATGACGGACTCCGAAGACAGCGCTCCCGCCGCCGACGCGCGCGGTATCACCCCGCCTCCCGCCGACACCGCCGTGGCCCAGCGTCAGCTCAACATCCTGCGGGACCGGCTGCGCCACATCGACCGGCAGCTGGCCTCCGCGACCCAGAACAACGGCAAGCTCGTCAGCGCCCTGGAATCGGCCCGCACCGAGATCGTCCGGCTCAAGGCCGCCCTCGAGAAGGAGGGTGCAGCGCCTTTCAGCTTCGCGACGGTCATGCAGGTCAACCCGAAGCGGCCGGCAGAGCCGGGGACCACCACCGAGGCGACGGTGCAGGACACCGCTGACATCCTCCAGTCGGGGCGGAAGCTCCGCGTCACCGTCAGCCCGCTCATCAGCGTGCGGCAGCTCACGCCCGGCCAGGAGGTGTTGCTCAACGAATCGCTGACCATCGTCGCGGCCCTCGGCTTCGAGCGGGCCGGGGAGATCGTGACCGTCAAGGAACTCCTGGGAGCCGATCGTGCCCTCGTCGTCGGGCGGACGGACGACGAGCGCGTCATCCGCCTCAGCGGGCCGCTGCAGGCCGAGAGGATCCGGGTCGGCGATGCGCTGGCCGTCGACACGAAGTCCGGCTACGGCCTGGAGAAGGTGCCCCGGAGCGAGGTGGAGAATCTCGTGCTCGAGGAGGTGCCCGACATCGCGTACGGGGACATCGGCGGACTGGGTCCGCAGATCGAGCAGATCCGCGACGCCGTGGAACTGCCGTTCCTCCACCCCGACCTCTACCGCGAACACGGCCTCAAGCCGCCCAAGGGGATCCTCCTCTACGGCCCTCCCGGGTGCGGCAAGACGCTCATCGCGAAGGCCGTCGCGAATTCCCTCGCGGCACGTGCCGCGGAGCGCGCAGGCCTCGAACAGATCCGCAGCTACTTCCTGAACATCAAGGGCCCCGAGCTGCTGGACAAGTACGTCGGGGAGACCGAGCGCCACATCCGGCTGATCTTCGCGCGTGCCCGCGAGAAGGCGTCGGACGGCAGTCCAGTCGTCGTGTTCTTCGACGAGATGGACTCGCTGTTCCGCACGCGCGGCACCGGCGTCTCCTCCGACGTCGAGACCACCATCGTGCCGCAGCTGCTGAGCGAGATCGACGGTGTCGAGAAGCTGGAGAACGTGATCGTCATCGGCGCCTCGAACCGTGAGGACATGATCGATCCGGCCATCCTGCGGCCGGGCCGGCTTGATGTGAAGATCAAGATCCAGCGGCCCGACGCCGAGGGCGCCGCCGAGATCTTCGCGAAGTACATCACCGCCGACCTGCCCCTGCATGCCGACGACCTCGCGGAGAACGGCAACGACCCGCAGACCACGATCTCAGAGATGATCCGCCGGACCGTCGAGCAGATGTACTCGACGGACAAGTCGAACGAGTACCTCGAGGTGACCTACGCCAACGGGGACACGGAGATGCTCTACTTCAAGGACTTCAACTCCGGTGCGGTGATCCAGAACGTGGTGGACCGCGCCAAGAAGTACGCCATCAAGGACCTCCTCCTCGACGGCAGCAAGGGCCTGCGCATCGAGCACCTCATGCGGGCCGTGGTCGACGAGTTCCGCGAGCACGAGGACATGCCGAACACCACGAACCCGGACGACTGGGCACGCATCTCGGGCAAGAAGGGCGAGCGCATCACCTACATCCGGACGATCGTCCAGGGGAAGGCCGGGCAGGAGCCGGGCAAGTCGATCGAGACGACGGCGAACACGGGCCAGTATCTGTGATCGAAACGGGTGGACGACGGACCGGTGGGACGGATGCGCTGCCGGCCGTGGGCAAGGGGGTCTCCGTCCACCGTGTCATGGGGACGGAGACCGAGTACGGCATCATCGCGCCCGCCCTTCCCTCGGCGAATCCCACGCTCCTGTCCTCGCAGGTGGTCAACGCCTACGCGGCGACCCTGAGGGAGGGGCTCGGCAACCTCGCGGGCACCCGCTGGGACTATACGGACGAGACACCGCTGACGGACGCCCGCGGGTTCCGGATGGATCGGGCCGCCGCTCATCCCAGCCAGCTGACCGACGAACCCGCGGAACTCAGCGCGGAACAGATAGCCCTCGAACGGGGGGAGCCGGCCGAGGCGGCGGTGCTGATGAACCTCGTGCTGAACAACGGTGCGAGGCTCTACGTGGACCACGCGCACCCCGAGTACTCCTCGCCCGAGGTGACCAATCCGCTGGACGCCGTCCTGTGGGACCGGGCGGGGGACCACGTCGCCGCGGCCGCCATGACCCGGATCGGCTCCACCCCCGGCTTCTCGCCCGTCATCCTCTACAAGAACAACACGGACAACAAGAGCGTCTCGTACGGCTCGCACGAGAACTACCTCGTTCCCCGGAGCGTGCCGTTCTCGAAGCTCGCTGAAGCGCTCCTGCCCTTCTTCGTCTCACGGCAGGTCATCTGCGGCGCCGGCCGCGTGGGCATCGGCCCGCTGAACCAGGAACCCGGATTCCAGATCAGCCAGCGTGCCGACTTCTTCGAGAACGAGATCGGCCTGGAGACCACTGTCCGGCGTCCCATCATCAACACGCGCGACGAGCCGCACGCCGTCGCCGAGAAGTACCGCCGGCTGCACGTGATCATCGGTGACGCCAACCTGAACGAGGTGTCCAACTACCTCAAGCTGGGCACCACCTCCCTCGTCCTGGCGCTGGTGGAGCAGGGCCTGGCGCCGGTCCCCACCCTCGAGGACCCCGTGCAGGCACTGCGTACCATCAGTCACGACCCGTCGCTGGCGGCCACGGTCCGGTTGACGGACGGCCGCAGCGTCTCCGGACTCGACCTTCAGGAGATCTACTGCGAGGCGGTGACGCGCGCCGTGCCGGAGGACGCCGACGAGCAGACCCGCGACGTCGTCGAACGCTGGCAGGCACTGCTGGCGACCCTGCGCCGCGAACCTCTTGCGGCGGCCCGGCAGGTGGACTGGATCGCGAAGCTGAAAGTGCTCGAGGCCTACCGCACGCGGGACGGACTCGCCTGGACGGACCCGCGGCTCGCGCTCATCGACCTGCAGTACGCGGACCTGCGGCCGGAGAAGGGCATCTACCAGCGGCTCGCGCGCCGGGGCGACGTCGACCTGCTCGTGCGCCCCGAGGACGTGGCGCGGGCAGCCGTCGAGCCGCCGCGCGACACCAGGGCCTACTTCCGCGGCCGCTGCATCTCCGAGTATCCGGCGGAGGTCGTCGGTGCGAGCTGGGACTCGCTGATCTTCGAGCTGGCAGGGGAGCGGCGGCTGCAGCGCGTGCAGACACGCGAGCCGCTCCGGGGCACGGCGGTACTGACCGAGGAGTTGTTCGATACAGCAGCCGACGCCCAGGATTTCCTCGCCCGATTGTTGAGCGGCCCCGACCGCCGCGTGGCACCATAGGAACCTGATCACGAACACGGAAAGGGTGGCCGTCATGGCGACACAGGACCGCATCAACACCGGTGGGACGTCCTCCGCATCGGAGGAGGAGCTCCCCGATCCCGCCCCGGCAGCGCCGGCCGCCCAGGACTCCGCGCAGACCCAGGGTGTCGACGACCTGCTCGACGAGATCGACGGTGTCCTCGAGTCCAACGCCGAGGAATTCGTGCGCGGATTCGTGCAGAAGGGCGGCCAGTAGCGGATGCTCCCGGACGATGCAGCAGCAGCGGTGCCCCGGGCCGCCTCCACGTCCTTCGCCGACTTCCTGAACGCCCACCATCCCGGCCTGCTGCCGTCGAACCGCACGCTCGGCCCGGGGACCTCGACCGACGCGTCCCATCTCGCGCCCCACGCGACCACGATCGTCTCCCTGACCTTCCCCGGCGGGGTGCTGATGGCCGGTGACCGGCGCGCGACGATGGGAAACGTCATCGCCAGCCGGCACATCGAGAAGGTCTTCCCGGCCGATCGGTACTCCGTCCTGGGGATCGCCGGGAGTGCGGGGATCGGCCTCGACCTCACCCGACTGTTCCAGGTGGAACTCGAACACTACGAGAAGATCGAGGCGACGATGATGAGCCTCGACGGCAAGGCCAACCGCCTCGCCGCGATGGTGCGGCAGAACCTCCCCATGGCCATGCAGGGCCTCGCGGTGGTGCCGCTCTTCGCCGGGTTCGACACCGAGCGGCACGTGGGCCGGCTCTTCTCCTTCGACGTCACCGGCGGCCGCTACGAGGAGCACGAGCACCACTCGGTCGGCTCGGGCTCCGTGTTCGCCCGCGGCGCCCTCAAGAAGCTGTGGAATCCGCGCCTGGACGAGGCATCGGCTGTGCGGGTGGCCGTCGAGGCCCTCTACGACGCAGCCGACGACGACTCGGCGACCGGCGGGCCGGACACCGTGCGGGCCCTGTGGCCCGTGGTCTACGTCGTCGACGGCACCGGCGCGCGCCGCATCCCCGAGCGCGAGCTCGAGGCCGCGGCGCACACCATCATCGAGGCCCGCTCCTCGGCGGGCCGGGAGGCATAGGCCATGACACAGCAGTTCTACGTCTCGCCCGAGCAGCTGATGAAGGACCGTGCGGACTTCGCCCGCAAGGGGATCGGCCGCGGCCGCTCGGTGGTGGTGATGAGCTGCCGCGACGGCATCGCCCTGGTCGCCGAGAACCCCTCGCCCTCGCTCCACAAGCTGGGGGAGATCTACGACCGCATCGCCTTCGCCGCCGTCGGCAAGTACAACGAGTTCGAGAGCCTGCGGCAGGCCGGCGTCCGCTACGCCGACGTCCGCGGCTACTCCTACGCCCGCGAGGACGTCACGGCCCGGGGGCTCGCCAGCGTGTACGCGCAGAGCCTGGGCGCCGTCTTCACCGCGGAGAGCAAACCGTTCGAGGTCGAGCTCGTGGTCGCCGAGGTGGGCCGTAGCCAGGACGAGGACCACCTGTACCGCCTCACGTTCGACGGATCCATCGCGGACGAGACCGGGTTCGTGGTCATGGGCGGTGCTGCCGACGCCGTCGTCCACGCCCTCGAAGGTCCCTGGTCGCCCGAGCTGAGCCTCCCCGAGGCGGTCCGCGCCGCCGCCCGCGCCCTGCGGAACGACGGATCATCCGCGCAGACCGGGAGCGACGGCGGTTCGTCCGGAATCGCCGCACTGGACCCCTCGCTCCTCGAGGTCGCGTTCCTCGAACGTGACCCCGACACCCTGCGCGGCAGCCGCCGCGCCTTCCGCCGCATCGGCGGACCCGAGCTCGAGAACCTCCTGCAGTACGAACAGGACACATGATGGACCGGCGCATCTTCGGGGTCGAGACGGAATTCGGCATCTCCTACTCAGGGCCCAACTCGCGCCCGCTCTCGCCCGAGGAGGTCGCCCGGTACCTGTTCCGGAAGGTCGTCAGCTGGGGCAGGTCCTCCAACGTGTTCCTCACCAACGGGTCCCGCCTCTACCTCGACGTCGGATCCCATCCGGAGTACGCGACGGCCGAGTGCGACGACCTCGCACAGCTGATCGCTCACGACCGCGCGGGCGAGCTGATCCTCGAGGACCTCGTCTCGGAGGCCCAGCGCAAGCTCGCGCAGGAGGGGTACGACGGGCGGATCTACCTCTTCAAGAACAACACCGACTCCGCGGGCAACTCCTACGGCAGCCACGAGAACTACCTCATCCCTCGCAAGCTCGAGTTCTCACGCCTCGCCGACATCCTCATCCCCTTCCTCGTGACGCGGCAGCTGCTGGTCGGCGCGGGCAAGGTCCTCAAGACGCAGACGGGGTCCCTCTACGCGTTCTCGCAGCGGGCCGACCACCTGTGGGAAGGGATCTCGTCCGCGACCACACGCTCACGGCCCATCATCAACACGCGGGACGAGCCGCACGCCGACGCCGAGCACTACCGGCGCCTGCACGTGATCGCGGGCGACTCGAACATGTCCGAGACCACCATGCTGCTCAAGGTCGGGTCCGTGGACCTGCTGCTGCGGATGGTGGAGGCGGGGGAGATGATGCGGGACTTCCGGCTGGAGAACCCGATCCGGAGCATCCGGGAGATCTCGCACGACCTCACCGGGACGCAGCTCCTCAAGCTCGCCAACGGGCGCCACATGACCGCGCTCGAGATGCAGCGCGAGTACCTCGCCCGGGTGACCGCGTTCGTGGACCAGCACGGCGCCCACAACCGCCATGTCCCGGCCATCCTCGACCTGTGGGAGCGCGTGCTCGACGCCGTCGAGACCGGCAGGACCGACCGGATCGACACCGAGGTGGACTGGGCGATCAAGAAGAAGCTGATCGACAGGTACCTCGCACGGTCCGGAGAGGACCTCGACTCCGCGAAGGCGGCCCAGCTCGACCTCACGTACCACGACATCTCGCGTTCCCGGGGTCTGTTCTTCCTGCTGCAGGCGCACGGGGAGGCGGCCCGGGTCGTGGACGACACCGCCGTCAAGGAGGCCGTCGACCTTCCGCCGCAGACGACGCGCGCGCGGCTGCGTGGGGAGTTCGTCCGGCGGGCGAAGGAAGCGAACCGCGACTACACGGTGGACTGGGTCCACCTGAAGCTCAACGACCGGGCCCAGCAGACCATCCTCTGCAAGGATCCGTTCACCTCCGTGGACGACCGCGTGGAAGCACTCCTGCAGCAGTTGTGACGGCTGCGGGGCGTGCAGCGGGCCGCGTGCAACCACCAGCACAGGGTGTTCCCAGGAGAAACCGCACGCCATGAGCCGTTAGGCTTGTCAGGGCCCTTTGTTCTACGGGCGGCCTGAACTGACACCAATCCGAAAGTGGTTCTGTGCGAAAAGTACTAGCAATCCTCCTGCCGCTGCTGCTGTTGCTGACAGCCTGCGGCGGTACGACGACGGGGAAGTCGGCCGGCGCCGCCGAGGTCTTCGACACTGTCAAGGTGAGCGGAGGATCCGACGAGGAGGCGCCGACCGTCGAGTTCGAGTCGCCGCTGGACGTCACAGCGGTCGCGGCCAGGACCGTCGAAGAAGGCGAAGGGGACGCGGTGGAGGCCGGGCAGCAGATCCGCTACCAGCTCGTCGCCCTCAACGCCACGGACGGCGAGGTCCTCGGCGACACCTACAGCCAGGGGGACCCGCAGGTCCTGCCGGTGGACGACTCGCTCAAGGAGCAGGACAGCGAGCTCTACGAGGTCCTCGTGGGGACGAAGGTCGGGGCGCAGGTCGCCTACACCCGTCCCTCCGCCGAGCCCGCCGAGGGTGAGACCGCCGCTCCGGAGCAGCTGATCGTGCTCAAGGTCATCTCGGCCGAGCAGCCCCCGCCGGAGCCCGAGGTCCTCTCGCCCGAGGACGTCAAGAAGCTCGACGAGGAGGGCAAGCTCCCCACGTTCACGTTCGCCGACAACGGCGCACCCGAGGTGACCATCCCCGAGAACGATCCCTCCGACGACCTCGTCGTGAAGGTGCTCGAGGAGGGCGACGGCGAGGTCGTCGCCGAGACGGACAGCATCACGGCGAACTACAGCGGCTGGACCTACTCCGACGGCGAGAAGTTCGATTCCAGCTTCGACCGCGGCGAGCCCGCGACCTTCCCGCTGAACCAGGTCATCACCGGCTGGACCAAGGGCCTGGCCGGCCAGAAGGTCGGGTCGAAGGTTCTGCTCGTGATCCCCGAGCCGTGGGCATACCCCACGGCACAGGCGGGTCAGCCATCCGGCACGCTCGTGTTCTTCGTCGAGATCGTCAGCAAGGAAGCCGCGCAGTAGTCCGGCGCTCCTTCACACCGACGACAATCCCAGGAAAGGAAACCCATGTCCTTCGGACAGCGCAATTTCGACCGGCAGAAGCCGGAGATCGACTTCCCCGCCCACGAGGTGCCCACCGACCTCGTGATCGAGGACCTCATCGAGGGCAAGGGTGACGAGGCGAAGCCCGGCAACACCGTGTCCACCCACTACGTGGGTGTCGCGTTCTCCACGGGCGAGGAGTTCGACGCCTCATGGAACCGCGGCGCGCCGCTCGACTTCCGGGTCGGCGTCGGCCAGGTCATCCAGGGCTGGGACCAGGGCCTCCTCGGGATGAAGGTCGGCGGCCGCCGCCGGCTCGAGATCCCCTCCCACCTCGCCTACGGCGCCAGTGGGGCCGGATCGGCGATCGGACCGAACGAAGCACTCATCTTCGTGGTGGACCTGCTCGCCGTCCGCTAGCCGGATCCGTCGGAGCACGGAGCTCCGGCATCGCAGTCCAGGAGGGACGCAGGCCACCACCGGTTGGCCTGCGTCCCTCCTGCCTCTCCCGGGAAGATAGGGTTTCACCGTGTCCGCAAAACGTACCGAACGCCTCCTCACCCTCGTGATCATGCTCCTCTCGAGCCGACGCGGGTACACGAAGGAGGAACTGTTCGACGAGATCGACCTCTACCGCGAGGCGACGTCGGTGGCCGCACGGGAGAAGCTCTTCGACCGCGACAAGGCAGCCCTCCGGGAACAGGGCATCCCCCTCGAGTCCTTCAGCGAGGACGCCCTGTTCGACAACGACAACACCGTGCAGCGGTACCGCATCAGCGCGGAGGACTACCGCCTCGGCGGGGTCACCTTCCAGCCGGAGGAATACGCCGTCCTCAACCTGGCCGCCGGGGTGTGGGACCAGGGGTCGCTCGACTCCGCGGCGTCCCGGGCACTGCGGAAGCTGAGTTCGCGCAGCACCGACGGCGCGGTCGAGCTCACGCCCCTCATCCAGCCCCGCATCACCACCGACGCGCCCTACTGGGACATCGTGTGGCAGGCCCTGACCTCCCGCACGCCCCTGCGCTTCCCCTACCGCGCGGCCAGTACGGGCCGTGAGGAGGTGCGGACGGTACACCCGTGGGGGATGGGCGCGCGGTTCGGCCACTGGTACGTGGTGGGGTTCGACACCACCCGCAAGGCCGAACGCTTCTTCCGCCTGTCCCGCATGACGGGGGAACCCGTCCTCCTGAAGGGCACCTTCGACGTGCCGGCGTCCTTCGACATGAACGCCACGCTGTCCTCGCTGTCACGCAGCGAGCCGGACCGCACCGCCGTCGTCGCCGCCCGCCCCGGCTCCTGCCAGGTGCTGCGCGTGCGCAAGGACGCCGAGGTCCTGCAGACGGGCGAGGAGTGGGACGTCCTCCGCGTGCCCTACGCGGCATCGAGTCCGATGGCGGCGACGATCGCCGGGCTGGGGACCAACGCGAGGGTGGAGGAGCCCCGGGAGCTGGCGACGGAGGTCGCCCGGCTCCTCGAAGGAGCGCTGACGGCCGCCCGGACGGCTCCCCGGGACGTCGAGATCACCGCCGGCGCACGTCCCGCACCCCGGAAGAAGTCCTCCTCGCAGGACCACCTGCTGCGCCTGCTCGACCTCGTGCCCTACCTCCTCGCGCATCCGGGGGCCGAGGTGGGCGAGACGGCGCGCAGGTTCGACATCACGGAGGGCCAGCTGACGAAGGACCTCGACCTGCTGTTCGTCAGCGGTCCCCGGCACTACCCGGACGGCCTCATGGACGTGAACATCGAGGACGGCCGCATCTACCTGACGAACGCACGCGACCTCGCGGAGCCGGTGAAGCTGAGCATGGACGAGGCCTGCTCGCTGATCGTGGGGCTCCAGGCCCTCCGCGAACTCCCCGGTATGAGGAACAACGAGGCCATCGTCAGCGCCCAGACCAAGCTGACCGCTGCCGCCGGGGACGCCGCGCACATCGGCACCGCCGTCGCCACCAAGCTCACCGAGGACGACATCGACCCGACGCTCGACGTCCTGCAGGCGGCCCTGCACTCCGGGGTGCGGGTGGAGGTGGACTACTTCGTGCCGACACGTGACGAGATCACGCACCGCCTGCTCGAGCCGATCCGGATCTTCCTGCACCAGGACACGTGGTACCTCGAGGCATGGTGCGTCGACTCCGACGGCCTGCGGAACTTCCGCCTGGACCGCATCCAGAGCGCCACCCTGACCGACCAGCCCGCCACGTCCTCCACGTCCTCCACGGACGAGGAGTCCTCCGCACAGGACCCGCGAGCGGCGGCGCCCTACCGGTCGGGGGAGACCGACCAGGCCGTGACACTCGTGCTGGAACCGCGGGCGCGATGGATCGCAGCCCAGTACAACGCGGACGCCGTGCAGGAGCTGGGCGAGGACCGGCTGGCGGCACGCCTGAAGGTGGCGTCCAGTTCCTGGATTCCCGGGCTCGTGGCGGGCCTCGGTGGATCCGCCGCCGTCGTCGCCCCCGATGAGCTGCGCGAGGAGACCCTCCGCTGGCTGGAGGCCGCCCGGGCGCACCAGGCGCTGGCCTAGACTGGCATCATGCTCTGGTGGATGTGGATCGTCCTGTGGGTCGCGCTGGTAGCCGTCAGCGTGATCTTCCTCGTCGTGGTCGGCTTCCGCGTCTTCCGGCGCGGAATGCGAACTCTGGGTGAATTCGGGGAGGCGATGGACCGCCTCGCGGTGGGCGTCCCGACCGACGACGGCGCCGCCGTGCCACACGCGGGCGTCCCCGGAATCCCGGTGCCGGCGGTGTTCGCCGCGCCGGCCGACGTCCGTGCGGCTCGCGACGCCGCCCGTACCCGCCGCACCGGAGACCGCCGCAGCAGGCGCGTCCGGAAGCGCTCGGACCGTCGGCAGCCGCAGCTCCTGCGGGACATGCCCCACCTGTGACCTAAACTGGAGCGGGATCAACGAGAGGAATCGGACATGAGGCTCGAAGGCTGGCACATCGTCATCATCATCGTTCTAGCGATCGTGCTGTTCGGCGCGCCGAAACTGCCTGGACTGGCCCGGAGCGTCGGACAGTCGCTGCGGATCTTCAAGTCCGAGGTGAAGCAGATGAAGGACGAGAACAACACCGGCGAGACCGGCACGGAGCCCGTGGAGGGCCGGGTGGTCGACACCCCCCGGACGCAGACCTACAACCCCTCCCACGAGACTCCTGTACAGCACCCCGGGCGTCCCGTACCGCACCACCCGGGCGGCGGCGCCGACGGCCACAGGGACGGCCAGTCGCAGGCGGGACCGTTCCAGCAGGGCGGTTCCTCGCACACCAGCCAGTAGGGCCTCCCTGTGTCACCCGCCAAGGTCCGCAAGCGCAGGAAGGCCAATCCGGAAGGCCGGATGGCCCTGAAGGAACACCTGCGAGAGGCCCGGAACAGGCTGTTCAAGTCCGCGATCGCGGTCATCCTCGGCACCGTGGCCGGATTCTTCGTCTACGAACCCGTGCTGCGTGCGCTGGCCGCACCGATCATCGCGATCAACGGCCAGGAGGGCAGGACGGCGTCGCTGAATTTCGACAGCGCCGCGTCCCCGTTCGACCTGCTCATCCAGGTCTCGGTGTTCCTGGGCCTCGTCCTGTCCAGCCCGGTCTGGCTGTACCAGCTCTGGGCGTTCATCACGCCGGGGCTGAAGACGAAGGAACGGCGGATCGCGCTGGCATTCATCGCCGTCGCGTTCCCGCTGTTCCTGGCCGGCATCGCCCTGGCCTGGCTGATCCTCCCCAACGCGGTGCGCGTCCTGACGGAGTTCACGCCGGAGGACTTCTCGAACTACATCAGCGTCTCCGTGTACTTCACGTTCGTGCTCCGGCTGATGCTGGCGTTCGGCATCGCGTTCCTCCTGCCGGTGGTCCTGGTCGGTCTGAACATGGTGGGCCTGGTCTCGGGCCGTCAGGTCCTCAAGGCCTGGCGTATCACGGTGTTCCTGGTGTGCCTGTTCGCGGCGATGGCCGCCCCCGGCGGGGACGCCCTGAGCATGTTCTACCTCGCCGTCCCCCTGCTGCTGCTGTTCTTCCTCGCGATCGGCCTGTGCCTGCTCAACGACAAGCGCCGGGCCCGCCGCACCGCAGCCCGGGAAGCCGCCGTGGACGCCACCGCCGACACCGCCACCCCCCTCGACGCGCTCTGACCCGACCCACGGCCGGCGCCGGTCCCGCAAGCACGACCGGCGCGGGATCGCTCACCGCGTACACCGCGTGCCCGCCCCCAGCCGAACGTCTAGGGTGGATTTCATGAGCACCCCCGCGGAGAGATACGCAGCAGCCAAGGCCCGCACGGAACACTCACGGACGCAGCTGTCCCATTTCGAGCAGACCCTCGACTTCGACCTCGACCCGTTCCAGCGGGAGGCGTGTACCGCCCTCGAGGCCGGTCGGGGTGTGCTGGTCGCCGCTCCCACGGGTGCCGGGAAGACCGTGGTGGGCGAGTTCGCGGTGTTCATGGCGCTGCAGCGCGGCCTGAAGGCGTTCTACACCACGCCGATCAAGGCGCTCAGCAACCAGAAGTACTCCGAGCTCGCCGCCGTGCACGGCAACGACCGCGTCGGTCTGCTCACCGGTGACACGAGCATCAATGCGGACGCCGACGTGATCGTGATGACCACCGAGGTGCTGCGCAACATGCTCTACGCCAACTCGGACGCCCTCGACAACCTCGGGTACGTGGTGATGGACGAGGTCCACTACCTCGCGGACCGGTTCAGGGGAGCGGTGTGGGAGGAAGTGATCATCCACCTGCCCACCGAGGTGAAGCTGGTGTCGCTCAGTGCCACCGTCTCCAACGCGGAGGAGTTCGGCGCGTGGCTGGACACCGTCCGCGGCGACACCGACGTCGTCGTCTCCGAACACCGGCCGGTTCCCCTCTGGCAGCACGTCATGGTCGGCCAGAGCCTGATCGACCTCTTCGCCGGTGACATCGCCTTCGACGAGGCGGCGCCGGCCGGCACCGACGCCGGCGCACGGGACCAGTACGACGTGAACCCGGAACTGCTCGAACTCGCCAGCAACGAGATCCGCCTCAACCAGCGTGCCAACTGGGGCGGCGGGCGCCGCGGAGGACCGCGGAACGGGCGGGGCGGCCCCCCGCGGACGACGGCCGTCCGCCGTGCGACGCGCCCGCAGGTCATCAGCGCCCTCGACCGCGCCGACCTGCTCCCGGCGATCACCTTCATCTTCTCGAGGGCCGGCTGCGAAGCGGCCGTCACGCAGTGCCTCCACGCCGGGCTGTGGCTTACCACCGAGGACGAACGCGACGAGATCAGCGAGACCATCGACGAGGCCACGATGGACATCCCGCGCGACGACCTCGAGATCCTGGGCTTCTGGACATGGCGTGAGGGACTCATCCGCGGCTTCACGGCGCACCACGCGGGAATGCTGCCCACCTTCAAGGAGATCGTCGAGCGGCTGTTCGCGGCCGGGCTCGTGAAGGCGGTCTTCGCGACGGAGACCCTCGCGCTCGGCGTGAACATGCCCGCACGGACCGTCGTGCTGGAGAAGCTCGACAAGTTCAACGGCGAGGCCCACGTGAACGTCACCGCGGGGGAGTACACGCAGCTCACCGGCCGGGCCGGCCGGCGCGGGATCGACGTCGAGGGCCACGCCGTCGTGCTGTGGCAGCCGGGCACGAATCCCGGTGCCGTGGCGGGGCTCGCCTCGCGTCGCACCTACCCCCTGAACTCGAGCTTCCGGCCCACGTACAACATGAGCATCAACCTCATGGCGCAGTTCGGGCAGGAGCGGTCCCGGGAGATCCTCGAGACGTCCTTCGCCCAGTTCCAGGCGGACCGCTCCGTGGTGGGCCTGGCCAAGCAGGTGCGCAGCCGCGAGGAATCGCTCAAGGGCTACGAGAAGTCCATGACGTGCCATCTCGGCGACTTCCGTGAATACGCGAACCTCCGGCGCGAACTGTCCGACCTCGAGTCGCGCGCGTCCCGGGACAAGTCGCGGTCGCTGCGCTCGGCCGCGGAGTCGTCGCTGGAGTCGCTCCGGCCCGGTGACGTCATCGACGTCCCGGGAGGGCGGAGCCAGGGGTACGCCGTGGTCCTGGACAGCGACACGTCGCGTGAGCCGCGGCCGACCGTCCTCACGCTCGAGACGCAGATCCGCCGCGTCGGCGTGCAGGACCTCGACGGTCCCGTGGAGGTCCTCTCCCGCATCCGGATCCCCAAGCACTTCAGCGCGCGCAGCCCGAAGGACCGCCGCGATCTGACGTCCTCTCTCCGCAACGCACTGCAGGAGAAGCGGCCGCCGCGGCGGGGTGCCGACCGGGTCGCGAGCGGCTACTCGGCATCGGCGGCCGCGGAGGAACGTGCCATCACCGATCTGCGGCGGCGGCTCCGCGCCCACCCCTGCCATGGCTGCAGCGAACGGGAACAGCACGCGCGCTGGGCCGAGCGCTGGTTCAAGCTGCGCCGCGAGACCGACAAGCTGGGCGGGCAGATCCGGGGCCGCACGAACACGATCGCCAAGACGTTCGACCGCGTCTCCGAGGTCCTGGCACACTACGGCTACCTCGAGTACACGGACGACGGCGTCTTCGTGAGCGCCTCCGGGCAGAAGCTCCGGCGGATCTACGGCGAGAAGGACCTGCTGATCGCGCTGTGCGTCGAGGAGGGCGCCTTCACCGATCTCGACGCCGCCGAACTCGCGGCCCTCACCACGGTCCTCGTCTACCAGGCCAAGCGCGAGGAGCGCGGCGTCCGGCCCGTGATGCCGAGCGTGTCCCTGGAGGGGTCGGTGGAGACCATCATCCGCCAGTGGTCCCAGCTCAACGACGTCGAGGAGCAGCACCGGCTCCCCGTGACCGGTGAACCCGAACTCTCACTCGTGTGGCCGATGTTCAAGTGGGCGCAGGGCCGGTCGCTCCAGGCGGCCCTGAGCGGCACGGAACTCGCGGCCGGGGACTTCGTGCGGTGGTCCAAGCAGGTCATCGACCTCCTGGACCAGCTGGCCAAGGTGCCGGACCTGCCGGGCGGCCTGCAGCAGACCTGCGTGCGGGCGATCAGGCTGGTCCGTCGTGGCGTGGTGGCATACTCGAACATCAGTGAGTAGTCCCCGTTCGGGACACCCGACGACAGAAAGCCTCCTGCACCTCCATGCCGACTTCGAAGCGCCCCCTGCCCGTCCTCTACCGCAACGGGTCCGTCTACAGCCCCGCTGATCCCTTCGCCACCGCGATGCTCGTCGACGGGGCGACGGTGGCCTGGGTCGGGTCCGAGCACGCCGCTGCGAACCTCGCCGGCCCCGACGTGCGCACCGTGGACCTCGACGGTGCACTCGTGACGCCCGGGTTCGTCGACGCCCACACGCACACCACCGAGACGGGCATCGCCCTCGGCTCGATCGATCTGGCCTCCTGCCGCTCCCTCGATGACCTGCTCGGCGCGGTCGCCGCTGCGGCGAGGTCCGGTGCGTCCACGATCCTCGGCTTCGGCTGGGACGAATCCCAGTGGCCGGAGAAGCGGGTCCCGACGGCCGCCGAGCTCGACCGCGCGGGCCACGGCGCCCTGGTCTACCTCGTGAGGGTCGACATCCACTCGGCCGTCGTCTCGGGGAGCCTCGCCGCGGCACTCGGCCTCGCCGCGGTCGACGGGTGGGACGACGGGTTCGTCGTCCGCGCGGCACACGAAGCCGCCCGCCAGGCGACGCGCAACCTCGCCCCGGAGCAGCGCCGCACCTACCAGCAGGCCGCCCTGCGCCACGCTGCCGCCCGGGGGTACGTCGCGGTCACCGAGATGGCCGCTCCGCACATCGCACCGCGGGAGGACCTCGAAGTGCTGCTCTCGATCGACGGTGCGCAGGGCGAACTCGCGCTCCCGGAGGTCATCCCGTACTGGGCACAACGCGCCTCGTCGCGGGACGAGGTGCGCGAGCTGATGCAGGGCTTCGGCGGTCGCCTCGCGGGGCTGGCGGGCGACCTCAACGTCGACGGTTCCATCGGGTCGCGGACGGCCGCCCTGCGCAAACCGTACAGCGACGACCCGGCGAACCGCGGCACGCTCTACCTGACGGAGAACGACGTCGCGGCCCACCTGCTCGCGACCACCGCCGAGACCGTCCAGGCGGGATTCCACGTCATCGGCGACGCCGGGCTCGACGTCGTCCTGAGCGGCCTCGAGGCGACCGCGCGCGAGCTCAGCGTCGAGGCGGTGCGCCGCTCACGCCACCGCCTGGAACACGTGGAGCTCGCCGACGATGCCGCGATCGCCGCGCTGGTGCACTACGGCGTCGCCGTCAGCGGACAACCCGCCTTCGATGCGCTGTGGGGCCGGGAGGGCGGACTGTACGACCAGCGGCTGGGGGAGCGCAGGACCGGGATGAATCGGTTCGCCTCCCTCCTGTCCGCGGGCGTGCTCGTGGCGCTGGGATCGGACAGCCCGGTGACACCCCTCGATCCATGGGCGTCCGTGCGTGCCTGCCTGCAGCACAGCACCGCCGCGGAGAACATCTCCGCCCGCGCCGCGTTCATCGCGCACACCAGGGCCGGCTGGCGCCTCTCGGGCCGCAGCACCATGATGGGACAGCTCGCGCCCGGCACCCCGGCGTCCTTCGCCGTCTGGAAGGTGGACGAGCTCATGGTGCAGACACCGGACAACCGCGTCCAGTCCTGGAGCACGGACCCCCGGGCGGGCACCCCGCTGTTGCCGGCACTGGACACGGAGAACGCGCCGTCGTGCCTGGAGACCGTGCACGACGGGCGCCGTCTGTTCGCCGCCGAGGAGTTCGCGGCGGCGTAGGACCACCCGAATCCGCGGCCCGTCGACGACCGCCGTCTGACCTGCGCAAAGGCCTGTCGTCGCAGGTCAGAGCGCTGTTGACACCTCCTCCACAGCACGTAAGCTTTTGCCCTACGGGTTGGAGGAACTCCCACGGGAGGAAACCTGGCCGGCCTCTACGAGCGCAACGCATCGGCCTTTCCAATGGCGCGTGTTGCCCCTCCAGGTGGAGCCGGCACTTCCAAGGGCAGGTCCACGCATCAGTAGAAAACGGTGTCGCCATGCGTGACGGCATCGGTACGAAGATGCGTGGATCTGCCGACCCGTCCACCCGGGAGCCGGGCCTCTCCTTTTCCGGGCGTGCCGCGACGGTCGCCTATACTTGCAGACTGGCTCCGGTACGGAGTCGGTCCCTGCGCGATGCGCGTCCCGATGGAAAGGCCCACCTGCGTGCGAGTCGTCACGATCATCCCCACCTACAACGAGATCGAATCGCTCCCGCTGACCCTCGCCCGCCTCCGGGCAGCCGTCCCCGCATCCGACGTCCTCATCGTGGACGACAACAGCCCCGACGGCACGGGTGACCTGGCGGATCGTGCCGCTGCCGCCGACGCCCAGGTGCACGTGCTGCACCGGAAGGGCAAGGAGGGCCTCGGTGCCGCCTACATCGCCGGTTTCCGGTGGGGCCTGGACCGGGACTACGACGTCCTCGTGGAGATGGACGCGGATGGTTCCCACAAACCCGAGCAGCTGCAGGACCTCCTCGATGCCGTGGATCGGGCCGACCTCGTGATCGGCAGCCGCTGGGTCGCCGGTGGCAGCGTTGTCAACTGGCCGGCCCACCGCAAGCTCCTCTCGCGTGGCGGCAGCACGTACTCCCGCCTGATGCTCGGACTGCCCGTCCGCGACATCACCGCCGGCTTCCGGGCCTTCCGCCGGTCGACGCTGGAGAGCCTCGATCTCGCCGCCGTCGAGTCCGTGGGCTACGGCTTCCAGGTGGACATGACCTTCCGGGTGGCGCGCGCCGGCCTCACCATCGTCGAGGTGCCCATCACCTTCGTGGAGCGCGAGCTCGGCGCATCCAAGATGAGCGGGAACATCGTGTTCGAGGCCATCGCCAATGTCACCCGCTGGGGGCTCGCCGCCCGGTGGGCCACGCTGACCGGGCGTTCCTGACAGCAAGGAAAAAGGCACCCGCCGCGGCGGGTGCCTTTTTCCTTGCTGTCTCGGGTTACGCCGAGCGGCGCTCTCCGCGACGCTCACGCAGGATCGTGAGCCGGTCCTGGAGGATCTGCTCGAGCTCCTCGACCGACCGGCGCTCGAGGAGCATGTCCCAGTGGGTGCGGACGGGCTTGTCGTTCGAGGTGTCCGGCTTCTCCCCGTCGACGAGGAGGGCTTCCTTGCCGGTCTTCGAGACCCAGGTGGCCGGGATGTCCGCTTCCGAGGAGAAGGTCACGAAGACCCGCTCGCCGTCCTCGCAGCGGTACTCGACCCGCTGACGGGGAGCAGGCTCGACGCCGGATTCCGTTTCCATGGACTGCGCACCGAGGCGCATGCCGCGCAGGCTGCGATCGCTCATGATTCTCTCCTAGTCACCGTGGCCTCCCGTCTACCGGTCGGCCGTTACCGCTGTTTCTCACCGAAGTCCTACCCGGGCTCCGGTACCCGCGATCGCCGTCGGGCGAAAGGGAAGCTGTCCGTATAACACTCCGTACCGCGCAGATGTTCCTGCCGGGGGAGGGGTAAACACCTAAGTATACAGCCGGCCTCCGGGCACCGGTGAGCTCCGGGTGGGATCGGTCGTGGCTCAGGTGCGCGTGACCGCCTCGGGGCCGTCGGAGGGGGAGTCCGGGGTGGTGGTGCCGAGGACGTTGCCAATGCCCTTCAATGCCTCGCCGACCTCGCTCGGGATGATCCAGAGCTTGTTCGCCGAGCCGTCCGCGAGCTTGGGCAGTGTCTGCAGGTACTGGTAGGCGAGCAGCTTCTGCGTCGGGTTGCCCTTGTGGATGGCGTCGAACACCTTGTGGATCGCCTGTGCCTCGCCGTCGGCGCGCAGGATCGCGGCCTTCGCGTCACCCTCGGCGGCGAGGATCGCGGCCTGGCGCTGGCCCTCCGCCGTGAGGATCTGGGACTGCTTGGTACCCTCCGCGGTCAGGATCGCGGCTCGGCGGTCACGTTCGGCGCGCATCTGCTTCTCCATCGAGTCCTGGATGGAGTGGGGCGGATCGATCGCCTTGAGTTCCACGCGTCCGACGCGGATACCCCAGCGGCCGGTCGCCTCGTCGAGCACTCCGCGGAGCTGACCGTTGATCTGGTCCCGTGAGGTGAGGGCCTCCTCGAGGTTGAGTCCACCCACCACGTTGCGCAGGGTGGTCGTCGTGAGCTGCTCCACGGCCTGGATGTAGTTGGCGATCTCGTAGGTCGCCGCGCGCGGGTCGGTCACCTGGAAGTAGACGACCGTGTCGATGGACACCACCAGGTTGTCCTCGGTGATCACGGGCTGCGGTGGGAAGGACACCACCTGCTCGCGGAGGTCGAGGAGCGGCAGCAGCCGGTCGACGAACGGGATGAGGATGGTCAGTCCCGGGTTCAGCGTCCGCTGGTACTTGCCGAGCCGTTCGACGACGCCTGCGCGCGCCTGCGGGATGATCCTGACGGACTTCACGAGTACGACCAGGACGAAGATGATGAGGACGATCAGGACCAGAGTGAGTCCGATCGTCCCGGCGGTGCCGTTCATGGATCCCCTTTGTTGTGGTGGGTGCGCCCCTCGGGGGCCGATGTGCGGCCAGGACGCGGAAAAGGCGTGGGCGGAGCGCTCTATGCCTCGGTGACCGGAGGCAGGGGACGGTCGGCGACCGGTTCGACGACGGCGGTGGCGCCGTCGATCCTGGCGACGGAGAGGCGGGTGCCGGCGGGAAGCGCCACACCGTCGGCGGAGCGGGCCGTCCACGTGTCACCGCCGATCTTGACCGTGCCCGAGTGGGCCGTCACGGGTTCCAGGGCGAGGGCGGCGGCGCCGATGAGGCGGTCGATGTTGTTCCGCTGGTCTGCCGGTCCCTTCTCCAGGTGGCGGACGGCCACGGGCCGCACGAGCAGGATCATGAGGAGCGACACGACGGCGAAGACCACGATCTGCAGCACGAACCCCGCACCGGTCACGGTGGCCACGAGGGCTGCCAGCGCGCCGACGGACAGCATGATGAAGAACAGGTCGAGCGTGAGGGTCTCCACGGCGGCGAGCCCCAGGAACAGGGCGAGCCACAGGACCCAGCCGTTGGCGAGCAACCATTCCATCGAGCATCCCCCTCGTGTCCGCGCCGCGGTCGGCAGCGCTTGCGTCCATTCTGGCAAACGGGTGTGACATAACCTAGGTCGGCCGGACCTGCAGGGCGAGTTGTTACCCTTCCGTGCCGTCCGCGGGGGATCGGGACGGCCCCCGCGCCGACAGCACCTGGACGGTGAAACGGGCCTCGACCGCGAGGAGGTCGTCCGGGGCTCCGGCCGCGGTCCCGGCGGTGGCGGGTGGCGCGTGGTGGGCCGCGGGCCCCATGGTCAGGGCCGACCGCGCCAGGTCCCGCGGCAGGTGCATGACGTAGTCGAGGTCCTGCCGTGCAATCTCGTCCAGCGCGCCGGCGAAGGCCGCGAGGACGTCGTCCGCCTTCTGCGGAGGGACGGACAGGAGGGATCCCACGGCTTCGAGGCCGGCCAGGTGCCCGGGTCGCGGTGTCACGACGACGACGCGGCCGCCCGGCGCGAGGACCCTCAGGAACTCGTCCGCGTTCCGCGGGGCGAAGACGTTGAGCAGGACGTCCACCACTCCGTCCGCGACCGGCAGCGGGCGCCAGACATCCCACACGATGCTGATGCCACCGGGCAGGCGGCGCGCCGCCCGGCGGAGTGCGACCTTCGAGATGTCCAGCGCGACGGGGACCATGTGCGGCGCGGCGTCCGCGAGCCCCTCGAGGTAGTAGCCCGTCCCGGCCCCGGCGTCCAGCGCGACCGCCGGCCGCGCGGCATGGCGGAGCGCGGCTGCCACGACCGCCTCCCGCAGGGGCGCGTAGTGGCCCGACGCCAGGAACTCCTCCCGCGCGTCGACCATCGCTGCGGTGTCGCCCTCGAACGGCGTCCCCTTCCCGGTCAGCAGGTTGTAGTAGCCCTGGCGGGCGGCGTCGAAGCGGTGTCCGTGGCCGCACGCGAGCGCGCGGGCCGCCTGTCCGAGCGGCTGTCCGCAGACCGGACAGAGCAGGAGGTGGTCGGGGAGGTCGGGCATCCTCCCATCCTAGGGAGAAGTACTTGCGCACCGTTGACTCAGGCCACTGTTTCGGGTCTAGTCGGAGGGTGAAACCAGACCAGATAGAACTCCTGACCACCACGGGTACCCCGACACTCCACCCCGACGGTTCCCGTCTCGTCGTCGCCGCGACCCGCCCCGACCTCCGCGCCGACGCCTATGTCGGCCAGCTGTGGGAGGTCACGCTCGACGGCGGGCGCCGCCGGCTGACCCGCGGGTTCCGCGACACCGCGCCCCGCTACTCACCCGATGGCGAACTGCTCCTGTTCCTGCGGGCGGCACCGGGCGGGAAGCCCCAGCTGTTCGCGGCACGGGCGTCCGGCGGGGAGCCCGTCCAGCTCACCGACCAGCCGTTGGGCGTCGCCCACTTCGACGTCTCCCCGGACTCGCGGACGGTCGTCTTCGCCGCGCGCGTCCCCGAGCACGGCCGCTACGGGACGCTGGACGGCGTCAGCGCGGGGCTCGAGGATCCGCGGCTCGTCACGCAGTACAAGTACCGGATGAACGGGCTCGGCTACACCACGGACAAGCGTTCACAGCTCTTCACCGTGGCGGTCCCGGATCTCGACGCCGAGCCCTACATCCCCGCTGTCGGACGGCTCAAGGAGGAGCACGCCGACGGACCCGGCGCCCTCGAGGAGCAGGGCGCGGTGCCGTCGGCCACCCAGCTGACCACGGCCGACGCGGACCACCTCGAGCCGGTCTTCTCGGCGGACGGCCACCGCATCTACTTCACCGCCGCGCTGGGGGCCGAGGCCGATACCACGCTCGTCTCGGACATCCACTCGATCTCGCACGACGGGGGCGACCACCGACGGCTGACGAACGACGGCGGTGGCACCCGGCTCGGCTGTGGTGCTCCCCGGCCCAGCACCGACGGTGCCTGGCTGTTCTTCCTGGCCTCGGATCTCTCGCCGTCGGGCCTGGACTTCGTGGCCCGGAACACCGCACTGTACGTCCTGCGGACCGACGAGCCACAGGACGTCCGGCGACTCACCGATCCCGAGACCGTGGACCTCGGTGACGTCCAGGAGATCGTCGCCGACGGGCCGGAGTCCGTCCTCGTCTTCAACCGGGCGCAGGGCAGAGGCGAGCTGCTGCGCGTCCCGGCTTCGGGGGAGTCGTCCATCCTGGTCACCGGTCCCACCGTGGTGACGGGCGCCGCGGCGTCCGGACAGGCGGTCGTCGTCTCCTACACGGACCCCTCGACCTCCGGTGACGTCGCGGTCGTCGAGCCGTCGGGGTTGCGGCCGCTGTCGGACTTCTCCGCTGCCCTCCGCTCCGACACGAGGGTGGGCGAGCTGCAGGAACGCACCTACCCGGCGCCGGACGGCACGCCAGTCCACGGGTGGGTCGTCCTGCCCGAAGGGGAGGGACCGCACCCGGTGCTGCTCGTCATCCACGGCGGGCCGTTCGCGCAGTACGGCTGGGGCTACTTCGACGAGGCCCAGGTCTACGCCGCCGCGGGCTACGCGGTGCTGCTCTGCAATCCCCGCGGTGCCGCCGGCTACGGCCAGGCCCACGGGCGGGTCATCAAGGAGGCCATGGGCACCGTGGACCTCGACGACGTCCTGGCGTACCTCGACGGCGCGCTCGCCGACTTCGGGGCCATGGACGCCACCCGTCTCGGTGTGATGGGCGGATCGTACGGCGGGTACCTGACGGCATGGACGATCGCGCACGACCACCGCTTCGAGGCGGCGATCGTCGAGCGGGGCTACCTGGATCCGCCGTCGTTCGTCGGGTCCTCCGACATCGGCTGGTTCTTTTCGGAGGCATACACCGGCACGGACCCGGCGCGTGTCGAGGCACAGAACCCCTTCGCGAAGATCGGGCAGGTGAGGACCCCCGCGTTCGTCATCCACTCCGAGGAGGACCTCCGCTGCCCCATCGAACAGGCGCAGCGGTACTACACGGCGCTCAAGAAGCAGGGCGTGGAGACCGAGATGCTGGTGTTCCCGGGCGAGACCCACGAACTCTCGAGGTCGGGATCGCCGTGGCACCGCAGGCAGCGTTTCGACCACATCCTGAGGTGGTGGGCCAGGTACCTGCCGACCGACGCGAACCCGCCCGCCACGGCGGTGCGGTAGCCGGCGGCGGCGCGGCGGGGCCTCAGAAGCCGAGGCCCCGCCGCGCGTCGTCGACGGTCGGCTGCGCCCAGCGGCCGTGCTCCGAGTTCGCACTGAGGGATCGGATGATCGCCCGATCCAGGTAGAGCCGGCCGTCCAGGTGGTCCGTCTCGTGCTGCACGATGCGCGCGGGCCAGCCCTCGAACCCGGCGGTGACCGTGACGCCGTCCGGCTGCGTGTAGGTGGCCGTGATACGGGCATGGCGCTCGACGACGGCCTGGTAGCCGGGCACCGACAGGCAGCCCTCGTAGAACGCGTGCAGGGAGTGGTCCACGGCCTCGTAGGCGGGATTGATGAGCACGGTGAACGGCAGGGGGGTGCGGGAACGGGCCTGGGCGACCACCGGGTCCTGGACGCCCTCGTCCTCGAGGACTGCGATCCGCAGGGGGATGCCGATCTGCGGGGCGGCGAGACCCACTCCGGGCGCGGCGTGCATCACGCGGCGCATCGTGGCGATGAGCCGGCCCAGGGTGTCGTCGTCGAGCTGTCCGTCGACGTCGACCGCCGGCCGGCGCAGCACCGGGTCGCCCGCGGCCACGATCCGGGGCAGGTCCACCGACAGGACGGCCTCGACCTGCTCGCGGAGGGCTCCGGCCGGGAGCCCGGGCCGGACCTGGTTGCGTGAGGTATCGGTACTCATCCCACCAGCAAAGCACGATCGCGGACAGCAACGGGTGCCCACCCCATTGCCGGTTCCGCATCGACGACGGACAATCAGACGTGCTGCCCGCGGCTGGTCCCTGTGCCGCGGCTCCCGGCAGACCACCGGCGGAAGCGGCCCCCGAACGATGGAGACACGATGACCACGGCCACCACGGACGTCCAGCAGCCCCAGCTCCACACAGCCGACACGCACGACCTCATCCGGGTGCAGGGGGCGCGCGAGAACAACCTGAGGGACGTCTCGATCGACATCCCGAAACGCCGCCTCTCCGTCTTCACGGGCGTCTCCGGCTCCGGCAAGAGTTCCCTCGTCTTCAACACCATCGCCGCCGAGTCGCAGCGCATGATCAACGAGACCTACAGCGCCTTCCTGCAGGGCTTCATGCCGACGCTCGCGCGCCCCGAGGTGGACGTCCTCGAAGGGCTGACGACGGCGATCATCGTGGACCAGGAACGCATGGGCGCCAATCCCCGGTCGACCGTGGGTACCGCCACCGATGTCAATGCGATGCTGCGCATCGTCTTCTCCCGGCTGGGGAACCCCCGGATCGGGTCTCCGCAGGCCTTCTCGTTCAACGTCGCCTCGATCAGCGGTGCCGGCGCGGTGACCCTCGAGCGTGGCGGCACCACGGTGAAGGAGCGGCGCAGCTTCACCGTCACCGGCGGCATGTGCCCACGGTGCGAAGGCATGGGCGCGGTGACGGACATGGACCTCACCCAGCTCTACGACGACACGAAGTCCCTGAACGGGGGCGCGCTGACCATCCCCGGCTACAGCATGGACGGATGGTACGGCCGGATCTTCGGCGGCTGCGGCTTCTTCGATGCCGACAAGCCCATCCGCGACTTCACGAAGCGTGAGCTGCAGGACCTGCTCCACAAGGAACCGACCAAGATCAAGGTCGACGGCATCAACATCACGTACGAGGGCCTGGTACCCAAGATCCAGAAGTCGATGCTCTCCAAGGATCGCGAGGCGATGCAGCCGCACATCCGCGCCTTCGTCGACCGGGCCGTCACGTTCACCACCTGCCCCGAGTGCGACGGCACCCGACTGAGCGAGGCCGCGCGCTCCTCCAAGATCGCCGGGCTCAGCATCGCCGACGCGTGCGCCCTGCAGATCAGCGATCTCGCCGCCTGGGTACGGGACCTCCACGAACCCTCGGTGGCGCCACTCCTGACGGCGCTGGGGGAGACCCTCGACTCGTTCGTCGAGATCGGGCTCGGCTACCTCAGTCTCGACCGCCCGTCCGGGACGCTGTCCGGCGGCGAGTCCCAGCGCACCAAGATGATCCGCCACCTCGGTTCGTCGCTCACCGACATCACCTACGTCTTCGACGAGCCCACGATCGGCCTGCATCCGCACGACATCCAGCGCATGAACGACCTGCTCCTGCGCCTGCGGGACAAGGGCAACACCGTGCTGGTCGTCGAGCACAAGCCGGAGATGATCGAGATCGCCGACCACGTCGTCGACCTCGGTCCGGGCGCCGGGACCGCCGGCGGCACGGTCTGCTTCGAGGGTTCCGTCGAGGGCCTGCGCCACAGCGGGACGCTCACGGGCCGGCACCTCGACGACCGCGCCTCGCTCAAGGAGAGCGTGCGCGCCCGCAACGGCGCACTGGAGATCAGGGGAGCGACGTCGCACAACGTGCAGGACGTCGACGTCGACATACCCCTGGGCGTGCTGTGCGTGGTCACGGGCGTGGCGGGCTCGGGCAAGAGCTCACTGATCCACGGCTCCGTGTCCGGCAGGGACGGCGTCGTCGCGGTGGACCAGACGGCCATCAAGGGCTCACGCCGCAGCAACCCCGCCACGTACACCGGCATGCTGGAGCCCATCCGGAAGGCGTTCGCGAAGGCAAACGGCGTCAAGCCGGCCCTGTTCAGCGCGAACTCCGAGGGCGCCTGCCCCACCTGCAACGGCGCAGGCGTCATCTTCACGGACCTCGCCATGATGGCCGGCGTCGCGACCACCTGCGAGGTCTGCGGCGGCAAGCGGTTCCTGGCCGAGGTGCTCGAGTACACGCTCGGCGGGAAGGACATCAGCGAGGTCCTGGCGATGCCCGTCACCGAGGCCACCGAGTTCTTCCGGGCCGGCGAGGCCAGGGTGCCCGCCGCCCATGCCATCCTCAGCCGGCTCTCCGACGTCGGGCTCGGGTACCTGAGCCTCGGCCAGCCCCTGACCACGCTGTCCGGCGGCGAGCGCCAGCGCCTCAAGCTCGCCACCCACATGGGGGAGAAGGGCGGCATCCTGGTCCTCGACGAACCCACGGCAGGCCTGCACCTGGCCGACGTCGAGAATCTGCTGGGCCTGCTGGACCGCCTGGTCGACGCCGGCAAGTCCGTTCTCGTCATCGAGCACCATCAGGCGGTGATGGCGCACGCGGACTGGATCATCGACATCGGACCCGGAGCGGGGCACGACGGCGGGAAGGTGGTCTTCGAAGGAACGCCGGCAGAACTCGTCGCTTCCCGGGCGACGCTCACCGGACGGCACCTCGCCGAGTACGTGGGCCGTCCGGCCGGGTGAACGAGGTCGCGCCCGAGGTGGCCGGACGGGGTTCCGGGCGGGTAGCGAGCAGGCGGGGCAGGGCGGCGACGCCGGGATGTGCTGCCGCCGGCGAGCACTCCGAATGCGGGTAGCCGGACCCGCGTAATGCGTAGCCACCACTCGTGTCGGTCCGGTTCTCCCTCCCCTTCAATGGAGGCATAGTACTCAACGAGCTGGGGGAGGACATTGTGATCACCTTGGAGCTGGCGAAGGAACCAGGCGTTTCCAATCATGTTCCGGAGGCCGCCGCAGAGTCGCCCACGCTCGAGATCTCGGTGCTGGGCCCGCTGACCATCCGCCGCGGAGACGTAGAGCTCACGGCAGGCGATCTCGGTGGCCCCAAGCCACGTCAGGTGCTCGAGATCCTCCTGCTCAACTTCGGATCGGCGGTGTCGAAGACCCGCATCATCGATCTGCTGTGGAACGGCAATCATCCGGCCGTCGCCCTGCCGACCCTCGAGAGCTATGTCAGCGTCCTCCGACGGCGCCTGCAACCAGGAGCCGGCCGGACGGGTCCCCTGCGGACGGTCACGGGCGGCTACGTGATCGACCGGACGATGGTGGACCTCGATCTGGAGCGCTTCACGACGTTGACCGAGCAGGCCGCCGTGGCAGCGCCCCATGCAGCGCTGGAACTGCTCACCGAAGCCCTCGAACTGGCAGCATCTCCGCTGCTCGGGGACGAGCTGCTGCCGGGCTGGGCCGAAGAGGAGCGGGCCCTGCATGCGGAGCGGGTGGGCCGTGCCCGCGTGCTGGCCGCGGAGTCGGCGCTCCTCGTGGGCGAGGTGGGCAAGGCGATCGCCTGGAGCGGTGCCGCCGCACGGGAGGACTCGCTCAACGAACGGGCATGGACCACGCTGGTCCTTTCTCTGGAGCAGAACGGGGAGAACACGGAAGCGTTGCGGGCCTTCGATCGATGCCGCCGGATCATGGACGAGGAACTGGGCTGCGCACCCACGGGACTCCTCAAGGAGGCACACGCCAGGCTGCTGACGAGCACTGCGCCGTCCAGCGGGCCGCCGGCACGCCCTGCACCCGTCCATCCGACGGCGGAGAACCACCCCGACGCACCGCCGGCCACCCGGCAGGAGACGGGACGCCTGCGGATCCTCATCGTCGACGATCACACGACCTTCTCGGACCTGCTGGCGGGTGCGTTGGACCGCGAACCCGACCTCACGAGCGTGGGGGCTGCGACATCGGTGGATTCGGCTGCGTCGATGTTCCGGGAACTGCGGCCCGACGTCGTCGTCATGGACCTGTACCTCGCGGACGGCTCCGGACTCAACGCAGCCGAGCGCATCCTCGCCGAAACACCGGCGGCGCGGATCGTCATGCTGACGGGCAACCCGTCCCAGGAAGCGCTGCGCGAAGCCGCCCGCATGGGAATCTGCGGGTTCCTGCCGAAGGACGGCGCCCTGGGAGTCATGCTCGACACCCTGCGGCATGCCCGCCCGGGCAACATGATCGTGCACCCGTCGCTGGTTGCGCGGCTCGGCAGCATGACGGGCTCCGCCCCGGATCCCGCCGGTAGATAGCCGGGCACCCGAAGCCGTGCGCGTGCTCCGCCCCGGCAGGGCCGACGACGACGGGACGAGAGCCCCTGGCGTCGTCGAACGACGCGAGGTGCAGTCCGCCGTCGCGCGCTTCCTCACGGTCGGCTTCCTGGCGCTCGTCCTCGTCGCGACCCCCGTGGCCTTCTGGATCCGTGCCGAGGCGGAACGCCACGCTCTCATGAATGCCCGGGACATGACCCAGCGTCTGGCCGACAACGTGGTCGGGCCCCTGATCACCCGTGAGCTCCTCGCCCGGGATCCCGTCGCGCTGGAACGGCTCGACCGGCGACTGGCGCCCTGGCTTGCCAACGGCAATGTGACGAGGATCAAGGTGTGGGACGAGCAGGGCAGGGTGGTCTACTCGGACGCCGAATCGCTCATCGGACGGGATTTCGAGCAGGAGGAATGGGCACGCCTGCTGCTCGACGGCGGGCCGGCGACTGCCACGCTGGAATCCCAGACCGGGGAGGAGAACGAGTTCGAGGACGGTTCGGGTGAACTCGTGGAGGTCTATGTGCGCTCGACCTCGCAGACCGGTGACCCGATGATCTTCGAGACCTACTCCTCCGGGGAGGCGGTGCGCCGTGAGCAGTACGCAGTGCTCATGGGGATGATCCCGCCGACCCTGCTGTCCCTGGCGGTCCTGCAACTGGCGCAACTCATCCCGGCCGTGCGCCTGGCCCGCAGGATCCAGGACCACCAGGCGACGCGCACCGCGTTGCTGCGCTGCGCGATAGAGGCCTCCGACCAGGAGCGCCGGCAGATCGCCAGTGAACTCCACGACGAAGTGATCCAGGACCTGTCCGGACTCGCGTACGCCCTGGAATCGGAGGAACGCCGGGGCCCGCCGTCGATGGGCCCCGTCTTCACGAACGCCCGCACCATGCTGCAGAACGACGTCCGTCTCCTACGTGCCATGACCACGGAACTCTACCCGCCGGACCTCGAAGAACTGGGGCTGAAGGCCTCCCTCATGAGGCTGGAGACGCCCCTGGTGGAGCGCGGGATCGCCTTTCTGGTCGAGATCTCGGACGAGCTGGTGCTGGACCGGGATCAGACGGTCCTGGTCTACCGGGTGGCGCGCGAAGCCCTGGTCAACGCGACCAGGCATTCGTCGGCACAATCGGTGGAGATCCGGATCCGGCAGTCCAGCCAGCGGACAGAGATCACGGTGTCGGACGACGGAGTCGGCTTCGATACGGACGAGGCCCGCCCGGAAGGCCACTTCGGCCTGAGGATCCTCGGCGACACCATCCGGCAGGCGGGCGGCTCCCTCGACATCACCTCGACGCTCGGGGTCGGAACCTGCGTCACCGCGGCATTCGGTGGAACGGCGCCTGGAGTCCGCCGCGCGCGCAGGCGTCCCGCCAGATCCCCGAGCCAGGGCGCGGCCCGGCTGCCGGCCACCTGACTCCCGCTCCCGACCGTTCGACCCGGAGGTGCCTGTCCCGCCCGTGCCTCTGTGCCGGGCTGGTGGTTTCCCGGCCGGGCGCCCCGGTGCCTCCCGTGATCCTCCGGCCCGTTGCCGGATCCAGGCCTCCTCACGGTGCACCCGCCCCGGACGGTCGTTGCAGTGGGGGCCGGCGGCAAGGGTCTCCGACCTTCGTGGCGGAGGTCGTGCCGGTCCGCTCCGCGCTCGCAGTCTGGGAACTTTCGGGCGCCACCTCGAGGACGACGCACCGGGGTCCGGCTGCTGCCCGCAGACTGCGGGAGCAACCGGACCCCGGTGGTGGACGGTCGATGGTCTATCCCACCGGTCTACCTGTTCGCGACGGTCGTCGGACCGGCGGTACCTCCCACCGTGGACTCGATCCACACGCTGCCCGGGTTCGTGGTGCCTGCAGCGGCATTGCGCAGCCGCAGGCTGTAGACGCCACCGGTCTCCGGAGCGACTGCAGCGGTGACAGGGGCTGTCCCCAGGATCCGGCCGGTGGGGCCGCCGACCCGGACGGTGATCGTCCCGCCGACGACGTTGCTCGTGCCTCCGATGCGCAGGTCGCCCGTCTTCCATTGGGCCAGGCCGATGGTGACCCTGTCCGGAACGGGAGTCACCTTGACCTCGTCGGTCCTGGTGCTTCCGCCCGCCGTGACCGTCAGCTTGAACGTGAGCGGCCTGTTGGTCATCGGCGTCCGGTAGACCGGCAGGCTGAACGTCGGCTTCAGGGTCGTGCCGGCGTCCAGGGTGACCTTGTCCGGATCGGTGGGTCCGGTGAGGACCTGCTCCCAGAGGTAGGTCGCGCCGGTGGCGGTGGAGCCGGTGCCGTCCAGGGTGACGGCCGTGGCGCTGGTGCCTCGTGCGACGGTCTGATCCGGTCCGGCGATGGCGACCAGGGCGCCCTGCACAGTGACCGGGTCACTCTTGGCCGATTCCGGTCCGGTGCCGTTGATGTTCGTGGCCCTGACGGTGAACTGGTAGGCGGTGTCGCCGTTCAGCCCGTCGTAGACCAGTGTGGTGACAGTCCCGGCGACCGTCCTGGGAGCGCCGAAGGCTACACCGTCGGCGGTGTAGGCCTGGACCGAGTAGCCGTCGATGGTGAGTCCCGGTGCCCCGGCGTCGGGTGCTGCCCAGGACACTTCCGCTGTTCCCTGCCCTGCCTTCGGTGCTGCGGTGAAGACCGGAGCGGCCGGTACGGGATCGTCGGTGATGGTGAAGGTGACGTTCCCGTTCTCGGAGACGTTCCCGGAGGGATCGATCGCGGCGAACGTGACGGTGCTGGTGCGGGCGACGTCGATCGGGTCGGTGTACAGGAGCGCGTGGGGGGCGCTCACGCCGCCGGAGACGGGGTCCGTGCCGTCCAGGGTGTAGTAGATGTCGCTGCCTGCTTCACTGGCTGTCAGGGTGACCTTCTGCGCGGTCGGGAAGGTCCCACCATTGGGCGTGGCCGTCACGGTCGGAGCGTCGGTGTCCTCTGCCGGGATGGCGTGGCTGGCCGGGAAGGTCTCGCCGACGCTGCTGACGGACGCCACGTAGACGTCGTACTCCTCATCGGCCTTCAGGCCCCGGATGGTCGTACTGGAGGCCTTCGGGTTGCTGATGCGCACACCGGATTCGACCTGCTCGCTCCCGGACACGGTCTTGGCGACCGCTGTGACGCGGTAACCGGTGATGGCCGGCGTGCCGGGGACGGCCTGAGCGGGGGTCCAGTTCACCTTGACGTCGCCACTGACCTTCGCAGCGATGATGCTGGTGGGTCCTGCAGGGCCCGACTGCAGGGGTCCGTTCGGGCAGCCGCCCATCCCGGGGCCGCCGAGCTCGCCGAACTCGGCGATGGTCAGGCCCTGCCGGTTGGCGTCGGCGTCCTCCACCTGCCAGGACATCGCGCGCTCGCCGCCGGCGTCTCCCGCGATCTCGGCCGTCGCCCGGTCGGCGAAGATGTAGGTGGCGGTGAAGGTGTCCGGGCCGTCCAGCCCGAACTGGAGGCGGGACTGGTAGCCGTCCTCCTGGGCGAGTTCTCCCGGGGCCGCACGGACATCGCGGCGCCCGACCGGGGTGTCCTTCAGCGCGGGCTCGACGATCCGCTGTTCCATCTGGCTCGTGTTGACGCCCGACCCGACGTGGCCCCGAACGGTCAGGGTGTTGCCTTCCAGGGTGGAGTCGGACGTGACGAAGGCGTCCTGGACCGTGGTGGTTCCTGCCTCGGTGCCGGCGAACGTGATGGAGACGTTGTCGCCGGGCAGGATGTCAGGGGTGACATTGAGTCCGGTCCCCGCGCCCCAGCACACCCCGCCGAGGTGGTTGATCTCGAAAGCCACGTCACCGGCGGCGACGACGCTCTTCGCGGAGCCTACGATGCCGACGCCGGGCCGGCGGACCTCCACCGTGGCGGTCTGTCCTACGTAGTCCTGGTAGCCCTCGATGGTGACGAAATCACGGTCGGGGAAGACCACGACGTTGTCCGGGAAGGTCGGGACGGCCGCGTTGGCGGCGGGGACCGCCAGAAGGGACGTGGTGCCGAGGACGGCGGAAACCGTCGCGACAACCGCGGTCCGCCCGTAATGCTGGACGCGGGACTTCGGCTGTCCCTTTTCGTGAAATGCAGATTTCATGACGGCCTCACTGATCCTCGTTGCGTGAGTAAGGGGTTCACTCGTGGACACAAGCTAGGTCGACCACCTTGGGGAAATACTGCTGGCCCCCTTCCCGATTCGTGCCGAGGTCGGACCCCGGGTGGGTCGCCTGTCCTCTCCGACGGATAGGGGGAATGCCGATTCCTAGGGATTCCCTAGGAATCCGATGAAGACTGGCGGGCATGGTATCCACAACCCGGTCCCGCCCCGCGCCGCTGCACGGTCCTGCCTCACCGCCCCGTTCCCCGTCATCGCCCCGGCGCATCAGGTTTCTCATCCCGGTCGCCCTGCTCCTGCTTGTGGGGGCGGTGGTCGCGAGTGTTCTGATGGCTGCGCCGCGGACGCCTCCGGCCCTGTTGGGCGCATCGGCCACCGTCGATGGTGGTCTGGGGCGCATCCAGGGAGTCCTACCGACCGAGGTCGACGGCTGGTCACCTCCGTCACCGTCCGCTGCGCTCGCTGAGCCGGCCACTGACGGGAGTCATCGTGTCCGTATCCTGCTGGAGTTGACGGCGATGGAGGAGGACGGGCTGTCCTTCGACCCGTCCCGGTACACCGTCTCTGCGCTCGGCGCGGAGACCTGGGAATCGGTCTGGTCCTCTCCCGCTCCTTCGACGGCTCGACAGGGCGAGACCATCGACGCCGTCCTCGTGTTCGAGCTGCCGGATCGAGCCATCGATCTGACCCTGCAGGTGCCGGGCGGACCCGGGCTGTCCCTGGGGGAGGGCCACCACCGGGGCGAGTAGCAGGCAGTCGTCATCCCGACCGGCACGGGACGTGGAGGGCTGCGCGGTCCTCGTCGTGCAAGAACCTTGGAATGCGGTCGCGATCGATCCGCACTCGCTCATCCGCCCGACAAGAAGAGACATCCCAGCATCGGAATCCCTGGCACGGCGAAATGCATGCTGGGAGCTCGACGCTCATCGGGCTTCCGCTTGACAGAGGCGTCCAAAGGTTTATCCAAGAATGGAGTTGCAGTGTTCTCCTGAGTGGGGGTGGCAGTAGGACATCTCCATCGGGCCCGGCCCCGCCGGGATGATCAGGAGGATCGAACTCATGGGTAGGAAACTTTCCACTTCATTGGCTGGGGTCGCACTGACCATGCTGGCTCTCACCGGTTGCTCCGGGTCCGCCCAGGAAGCCACCGAATCAGTGGCGGCAGAAATCACGGAGGCACCGGCAGAGACCCCCGAGGCGGCGGAGACCACGGAGGCGGCGGAGACGACCGAGGCAACGGCCAGCGCGCCTGCGGCGACCGGTCCGACGACGCTGGGCGTGGCCACGAGTGACCTGGGTGAGATCGTGGTCGACGCCAACGGCATGTCGGTCTACTACTTCACCAAGGATGTCGCCGAGTCGGGGGTCAGCGCCTGTACGGATGACTGCCTCGTCGCCTGGCCGCCGGTGATCAGCGAGACCGACACTCCGGAGGTGGAGGGTGTCACCGGTGACGTCGGCACCATCGAGACCCCGGAGGGCGAACTGCAGATGACCATCAACGGCATGCCGATCTACTACTTCAACAAGGACCTGGCCGCTGGTGACACCAATGGACAGGCTGTCGGAGACGTCTGGTACGTCGTCGCTCCAGACGGGACGATGATCCAGTAGATCCTCCGCGGTGACGGCGGCACCTCGCGACAGCGGGGCCGTCGGGTGCCGGAAGTCGTCGGGCAGCTCATCCGCTGCGGGTTCTCCTTCGCAGAACCGGCCCGGAGCTGCCGGCGACTTCTGTCCCTCCCGCCTCCCGCCACGACCACGTCCCCTCTGCCTGGACAGCCCACCCCTTCGACTGGGAGAAATGCCATGAAAGCACGTCACCGACTGTCGGTCCTGATGGTCGCCGCTGCGCTCATCGGCGTCACCGCCTGCGGCTTCGACGCCGAGCCCCGCGCCACGGCGGCGGCCGGCGCATCGAGCGAGGCCGCGGCGCCCGCACCACCGGCCGCCACAGGTCCGACGCCCGCCGGCTCGGCGGACACTGTGCCCACCGAAGGAGCGACGATCACCATCGCGGACTTCGAATACGTGATGCCCGAGGCCATCGCCCCCGGCACCACGGTGACCGTCGTCAACGAGGACGACGCCCCGCACACGGTCACGGCGAAGGACGACGGCGGGTTCGACGTCGATGTCGCCGCCGGTGGGACGGCGACGTTCACCGCACCCGACGAAGCCGGCGAGTACGCGGTCATCTGTGTCTACCACCCCGCGATGTCCGGAACCCTGGTCGTCGGATGAGCGGGACAGGAGCTCCGTCCGGCAACAGGCGAGGTGCACCCTCCAGGCGGCAGGAGTCCACCACCGGGGGATCGGAGCGACGTCGCCTGCCGATGATCGCCCTACGCACCCTGGCCGGTGCTGGTCTGATCGTCAGCGCCGTCATCCATTTCCAACTCGCACCAGGGTTCCAGCAGGCTGCACCGGCAGGAATCGGCGGGGGCACCCTCTTCCGGATCCAGGCCGTCGTCGCGATGCTCGCCGCACTGTACGTGCTCATGAGGGGGAGCCGAGCAGCGTTCGCGCTCGCGGCAGTGGTGGCACTCTCCGCGCTGGGCGCGGTCGTCCTCTACCGGTATGTGCAGGTCCCGGACATCGGATTCATCCCGTCGATGTACGAACCCGTGTGGTATGCGAAAAAGAGCCTGACCGCAGGAGCAGAAGCCATCGCGGGCGCTTCAGCGGTTCTCGGGTTCGTCCTCCTGCACCGACACCGGACCCTGTAAGCCACGGCAGGTGCCGTTCCTTGGGACATTGCAGCGGATTCAAGGGTTTCTCCAAGTAATCGGAGGCCCGGCGCGAGGTATCTCCAACGTGGGTGCGGGACAGTCGTCGTACTGAACGAAGGGAACGCAATGTCAACCACACGCCGTCAGGTTCTGCTGCTGGGGGGACTCGGAGTCCTCGGGGCAGGCGCCGCCACACTTCCGACAGGGTCGGTGGACGCCAAGTCGGCGAGCCGGCTGAGCGACAGCCAGATGCCGCGCCCGTTCCAGGTGCCCTTCGTCCAGGCCCCGTTCCTCCAGCCGTACACGACAGGGATCGACCCGGCCGACGGGTTGCCCGTCAACTACTACCAGGTGACGGAGAAGGCCGCGACGGCCCAGATCCTGCCGCGGCTGACGACGCCCATCCTCGGGTACAACGGAATATTCCCGGGCCCGACCATCAGCCTGGACCAGGGCACGAAGGCGGTCGTGAGGGTCCGCAACCAGCTGCCGGCCCAGCACCCTCTGGACGGTCACGCCCTGTCCACGTCCACCCACCTGCACGGGTCCGCGTCGCTCCCGCAGTACGACGGCTACGCCAGCGACATCACGAATCCGGGATTCTACAAGGACTACCGGTATCCCAACTTCCAGCCGGCCCGCACGCTCTGGTACCACGACCACGGCGTCCACTTCACCGCTCAGAACGCGTACTCCGGCCTCGCCGCGCAGTACCACATGCACGATCCCCTAGAACGCCAGTTGCTGCCGCAGGGCCGGTACGACGTTGCCCTGACCGTCAGCGACGCGATGTTCGCCGAGAACGGTTCTCTGGGCTACGACGACAACACCCACTCCGGGCTGTGGGGGGACGTGATCCTGGTCAACGGGAAGCCATGGCCCGTCATGAAGGTACAGAAGCGCGTGTACCGCTTCAGGATCCTCAACTGCTCCATCTCACGCTCCCTACGACCAACGCTCAGCACGGGGGACCCCCTCGTGATCGTCGGGACCGATGGTGGCCTGATCCCGAAGGCACAGAGCGTGGCGAACTACCGCCATGCCGGCGCGGAGCGGTACGAGGTCCTCATCGATTTCCGCAAGTACAGGACGGGGCAGCGCATCGAGCTCCGCAACCTCTCGAACAAGAACAACGTGGATTACGACTTCACGGGGAAGATCATGGCGTTCGACGTGACCGACGAAGCCGTCGACACCACCGACCCGACCTGGAACCGCATCCCCACGACCTTGGTCGGCAGTGAAGCCATGTCACTGACGGCCGCGCAGTCGGTGAGGACCCGCAGGTTCCGGGTCAAGCGCAACGACGTCACCAATATGTGGACCATCAACGATGACAGCTGGCAGGACGTCATCGCCAGCGGGTACAAGAAGGTCGTCGCCGATCCGGCGGTCGACTCCGTGGAGATCTGGGAGGTCGAGAACAGCTCGGGCGGGTGGTTCCACCCCCTCCACATCCACTTGGTCGACTTCCAGATCCTCAGCCGCAACGGGAGCGCAGCGTTCTCCTACGAGCGTGGCCCGAAGGACGTCGTGTACGTGGGTGAAGGCGAGACCGTCCGGCTCCTGATGAAATTCTCCCCCCACGCCGGCGTCTACATGATGCACTGCCACAACCTGCCGCACGAGGACCACGACATGATGGCCCAGTTCCGCGTGGGCCTGAAGGAGACCGACTACGACCCCAATGATCCCATGACGGCGGCCCGAGCCGAATGGGACGATGACGACGACTGAGCCGGGCGACGGAATGCCCCAGGACAGGGGACGCCCCATCCTGATGCGTTCGCCGGAGCTGTCGCCGGGGGCGGAAGCGGCGGAGAGACGCCGACCCCGCGTCCTGGTGGTGGCACTGATTCCCCTGCTCCTCGTCCTTGCCCTGCGGGCATGGGTCCTGGAACCGGTCACCGTGTCCTCCGACAGCATGGAACCGACCATCGCATCCGGTGCCGTGGTGCTCCTCTACAAACCCTCCGCCGGTGCGGACTCGATCCGGCCCGGCGTCGTCGTCGCTTTCACCAACCCACTCGACGGCCGGACCGTCATTAAGCGGGTCATCGCAGGGGAGAGGCAGACCGTCGCCATCCGTGATGCTGAACTGTACGTCGACGACGTCGCGATAGCGGAGCCGTTCGTCGACCACAGCCGCATCGACGCGACCTATTTCGGCCCTGTGACGGTGCCGACCGGGAGTGTCTTCGTGCTGGGCGACAACCGCGGCGTCTCCATCGATTCCCGGGATTTTGGAGCCGTGCCTCTCACATCGATCCGGGGCACTCTGCTCACCGGCCGGAAATAGGCGCGCTCCCGCAGGGGGAGCAACTCGATTCCCGCATCGGTCCGGCATCCGCCGCACACCTGCGGCGAGGACCTCACCGAACTCCACCCCGGCGACACCGTCCACACGTCGGCAGGGGAGTGGCACTGGCGCGGCACCACCGCGGACAACTTCATGCTTCTGCCAAATCTGCGGGCAGACGGGACTGCGAGGTCGCAGGGTGGCCTGTTACCGTGGCCATCCATGACCGGTACCGGAAGAGGACGACGTGACACTGGATGACCTGCTGATCGAACTGAACGCCGGCAGAACCATTCCGGGAGATTCACCTCTCCACGCGGTGATGCACCGGACCAGTCAGGAGGCCCTGCGCATCACGGGGGAGTTGAACAGCGGGTGGAAGGACCCGGCAGAGGTCCGTCGGCTCCTGTCCCGGCTGATCGGCACACCGGTCGACGAGTCGGTGACTGTCTTCCCTCCGATCCACGCCGACTTCGGCAGGAACATCACCATCGGACGACGGGTCTTCATCAATGCCGGGTGCATGTTCCAGGACCAGGGCGGGATCACCATCGGGGACGACTGCCTCATCGGACATAATGTGGTCTTCGCGACGCTCAACTAGGATCTCGCTCCCAGCCGCCGTACCGACCTGCTCCCGGCGCCGATCGTCCTCGGGGCCAATGTGTGGATCGGAGCGAATGCGACGATCCTGCCAGGGGTGACCATCGGACGGAACGCCGTCGTGGCGGCTGCCGCGGTCGTGACGAAGGACGTGCCTGACAACGCGATCGTCGTCGGGTCACCGGCAAAGGTCGTCCGATACGTCTCGGACTGACGCAGCCGTGGACATCCGACCCACCGAATGAGCCCGGAAGCAGTCCCTGACGCGGACCACGCGTATCCGTTCGCGAGGAGGCATCCACGCCCGGACATGACCTCGAGGAACTGCGTCTCAACGGCCCCTCTCGCCGGTATACCAAGTTCGCCGATAACCTCCCGTTACGTCGCAAGTGGCGAGGATCGACCCCTCAACTTCAGGCGTGGCTAACTTGCTGCGAAGGGTGGTGCTCTAAGCGGTTAGAGAGTCAGGGTGCGGGGCGGGCGGTAGCGGAAGTTCTTATCGGCGTTGGTGATAGGACGCGGGATTCGTGCTGGTGTGCCTGCGGCCCCTTGCTCGTAGCGTCGCAAAGGTCTGTCGGCGACGCCTCGTAGCCAGCTGCAGGACACCTCCTTCTATCTGAGTACAAGCTGCCAGCGGTAAGTACAGGTACACAGAAGGACAAATCTGCTGCGGAGCTGTCTTCGCATTTCGCGACTAGCTGCAGTGCGTTCAATGAGATGAATTGATGCCGCATCTCACGTCGGATCTTTCGGGGAGACGACGCCCCCGCTTTCATGACCCTGACGATGCTGGTGCAGGAAGCTCGACACCGCGCGCAGCGCGTCGTGAACACGGCGATGACTGACCGGTCCTGGAGCAGTGGGCGGTCCGTTCTGGACAGGCCGGCCGACGAACCCTGGGGAATTGACGGTGAGGTTGAAGGCGTCAACGCCGAGACGACTCTAACCATCGACAGTAGCCGCGAAGCCCTGGCGGTTCTCGGCGAGAGACCGGCGCGGCTCCTTCTGCGTAAATTTCAGGAGCACTTTTACAGGTGCGGGCAGGACTATCGAAGAGGGACGGCCCGTTCCTGGAACCAGCGGATCAGTGCGCGAACGGTCTGAATCGTGTCGTCGAGGTCCTCTTCGCGACGGCTGACTTCGGTGATGTCCTCAAAGGACTTTTCATAGCCGGGAATGTCATGCCCGGCACTCGTGGTGATGGCTTCGTAGGCCATAGTCCAGTCAGGGAACTGGCGGTGTTGGGTCCGGTCCTCGACGAGGACCTGTACATCCATGTGGCGGGTGTCCGTCTTAATGGCGAGGAAGCGGTCGCGTACACCTGCTTCGGGGCCCTCGAGCACCTGAAGGAAACGGCCGCCCCGATACAACAGCATCCCTGTCACCTCGGCGCGGGCATTATTTCGCCGGCTGATTGCCAGCAGGGCCGAGAGGTCCGCATCATTTAGAGGACGCGTTGCGGTGCTCGAATACACGATCGACAACGTCTGATCCCTTGAGGTGGCCATGGCGTGAGCCTACCCGACACACATCCCCGCACTTCCCTTCGTCCCCGTGGTCTTGGTTCAGGGAAGCCATCTTGAGGTAAGGAGTCGGCGGCGCCCTAGAAGCCTGGGTCTCAACAGGATTTCGGGCGCCGCCGCCCCTACCAGCAGTCGCTTCCGCGCTGGGGGACGGGAAGCTACCAGCATCGTCGCTTCCGGTCTCAAGAGAAAGACGCTGCCAGGGGTGTCAACCAACCACATCGCGAGAACGGGCAGGGCTGTCCACCCCTGAGCCAACGCTACGAGCTCCACCCTTCTCGAGCACGAGTGCCACCCACCCGAGTTAGCAGCTCGAATACTCGAAAGACGGGCGACGACTACCGGCAGTATCATCCGTGGATTCGACTGAAGATCGAGCGAGTCTTACTGTCTGCAGTCACGGGAAAGCTTAAACCGGCGCTCATGGCTCACAGTGTAGGTTTTGGCACAATTACCGATACGACGCGCTATGACGGCACTTTCCTGACTTTCGAAGCCGACTCGATGGGCACCATCTTGTCGCTACCCGGCAAGCAGCGCGAACGCGTATTCGGCACCGCTCGACTGATGGCCACGTGCCTGAGGAAAGAGAAGATCGCCGCGTGGGTCAGCCCCCGCATGGGAAGCACTGCGCACGAACTCGACGACAGAACTCGCGAACTGGTGGAACAGCTACGCCAATTCCACCATGGCCGTCCTCTCCTCCGGCAGCGGCCCCTTCCACCGCGGCACATCGATGGAATACATACTGGCCAACAAGCCCTTCACCTTTCCTTTCAGCACCCGAAGCCCTTCACGCGAGCTGACCCATGGGAGTTTGATTCGCGGGTACCTATTTGTTGACGTATCGATCGGTGACGAGAGTTTGTCGGAGGGGGCGGGGTTAGGCGGAGGGGCTGCCCCGGCTGGCCGTCTGCTTGACCAGTTGGGGCGGCCCCTGTCAAGTGGATCACGCAGCAACCACAGGACGTCAGTTGGATGAGCTACTGGGCGGGCACTCGACAAAGACGGTCAACAGTCGGACTAACTAGGCACTACAGACGGTGAAGCTGTCTACTACGGGCCGACCTGTGGAATTGCGTGCGTGCAGGTTGTGGTGCGGGTTGCTCAGTTGCTTCGTGGCCGGTGCGGCTCCTGTTGTACCGCCACACCAGGCACGCCCGTCATTCAGCTGACAGTTCAGGAGAGCGGGCCCCCAGGTCTAGGACACGTGCATCAGTTGCCGGTACTGCGGGTTCTCCCGCAGGAAACCTTGCACGACGGGACAATACGGAATGGCCGCGAGCCGGCGCTTGTGGGCTACGAGGATCACGTTACGCGTCAGTATGCCCTCGATGCCCATTCTCTCGAAGTCTTCAGTGATGACGGTGCGGTGCAACCGCAGGGCTCCGGCCCGCATCGTGTAGCTGACATAACCGGCGAGGGACCCGTTGCGGAACAGCTCGAAGCGGCGGCTCAGAGCGTTGTCGCGGAACTTCTCCCGCACCATCGATGGTGAAGCCTGCGCACGCTTGGCTGTCCGTCGCTCGAGCTCAGCTGTTATCCGCTCATAGTCATCGCATGCGCCATAGGGCGGGAAGTCCGAGTCGATGACCTTGTATAGGGCATTGCTCCACCGACGAAGATCCCGGTTAGTTTCCTCAGTGAGATCAAACGGGACCTTTATCGCATCGTTGCATCCAAGTGCAACCTGCTGCACCTGCTCCAGCCCGCCAGAAGGCAGACCAATGAGATCAGTAGGGGTAACGGCGTGAAGGACATGCTCCACAGGTTCAGAAACGGAGGCTTCGGACATGGAGCGGGCAACCAGGGGGATGCTTGTGCGAGGGGAGGGTGCCAAGGGAGAGACAGACATGAGCCGAACCTTTGAACCTCTTCAAGATCACCTGAAGACGATGATGGCCGCTTTCTTGACCTGAGCTGAGCCTACGCAGTTACCTAGCAAAATGTAAAGCTAGACAATCTAGCGATATGCGACCTGACCAGTTGGAGTCTTCCTCTGGCCCATCAACAGGTCCTGACTGCTCAAAGTGCCGGTTGCCGGAGCGGCAAGTCGACGAGGAGCTAGGACAGGAATCTGGGCCAACGTCATTGAACCGGTGCATTCTTGGCACGAGGAGTTTGTGGGCTCAGGCGAGCCGCTGGCGGACGTCATCGAGGACGGCGGCGAAGTACTGCTCGATGATCGCTACGTCCGCGCAGGCAAGGCCCGCTGCTACGTCGAGGAAGCTCGCTCGCAGCAGCGAGGCCGGGTACTGATCGGTCCATTCCTGCATGGAAGATGACGGCTTGAGCAGTATGGCTCTACGGTCGGTGCTACTCGGCCGCCGTGTCACGTATCCATCGGCTTCAAGCCGATCCAGGACCAAGGTCGTCGTCGCCGAGGACAGCCCGAGGTGAGCGGCGATGTCTTTCGGACTCACCTCCCTGCCCTCGCCCCATTCCTGGGACAGGTAACCCAGCGCCGCCATGTCTTTATCGTTGAGATTCCGCGTATCTCTCTGCTCTCGGTACGCCTTGTTGGTGAGCTGGCGCATCTCCCGAAGCTTCGCGACCATATCGTCGACGTGGCGTAGCTGCTCCTGCGAAGGCGTGTTGTCCGATTGCCTCTGGGTGTCTGTCATGGTGTCCTGCCCCTATGAATGCATGGGGGACCCAGATGTTGCGCCCCCGCATCATGCCTCTACCGTTGCAGATCCCGGCCTGCTGTGTCACAAATTTGATAGCTAGATTATCTAGCTTGTCCGTTTCTGACCTTTGATGTAGCGTATGGAACGAGTCATCAACGGTTATGCGGGGGCGCGTACCGAAGCAGCAGCACGTGTTCCCCCGCACCGTCAGCTACTTCTTCTGTGCGCCCGCTTACCGCGGGTGATCTACCCCCACAGTGAGCGCCTTGCGCTCGAGCAGAAGGAGCAAAGCCATGACCGAGAACCTCACCCGCCCCGCCTCGAACGGCCAGGCTCCCCGAGCAGCCCCGGGCACGGGTGCCGGCACTGGCACGGGCGCGGAGAAGACCGGAGCCCAGCCCTCGGGCCTGCACACGGACCAGGGCAAGACCTCGATCGCTGACACCGTGGTGCAGAAGATCTCCGGCATCGCCGCCCGCGAGGTACCCGGCGTCCACGCCATGGGCAACGCAGCCCGACGTGCCTTCGACCAG
>NZ_JBTNDL010000010.1:0-97404 GCF_054511015.1 Arthrobacter sp. MDT1-48-3 | reverse complement strand
TCCTCCTCCCCCCTTCCCCCCCCCCCCCCCCCCCCCCCCCCCCCCCCCCCCCCCCCCCCCCCCCCCCCCCCCCCCCCCCCCCGCGCCACACCTTGGAGACCTTATGCTCACCTTCCTCCTTCGACGCATCGGCGAGGGGATCCTTCTGATCTTCATCGTCACGGCCATCACCTTCTTCCTAACGTTCGGCGCTGACATCCCCGTGGCGCTGAACATCCTCGGCCCGAACGCCGCACCCGAACAGATCACCACCCTCGAGGGGCAGCTCGGCATCGACCGGCCCCTCGTTGAGCAGTACTTCAACTGGGTTACCAATGCCTTCCAAGGCGACCTTGGACGCTCCTATTTCACGAGCGAACCGGTCGCGACCGCGCTGGCCAGTCGGCTGCCCGTAACACTATCCGTCGTTCTACTATCCTGCGTCGTGACCATCGTCGCCAGTGTCCTGCTGGGTGTTGCCTCCGCTGCCCGCGGCGGCTGGATCGACTCGCTCCTGCAGGGCATCGCAACCCTTTCCTTCGTCTTCCCGGCGATCATCCTGGGCATCGGCATGGTGTACCTCTTCGCGATCACCCTCAAATGGGTGCCAGCAGTGGGGTTCACGTCGTTCTCCGATTCACCCGGTGCATGGTTTGCATCGGTCATCTTGCCTGCAATCGTCCTCGCCATCGGCGGTATCGCAGCCCTCGCCGCCCAAATACGCGGGTCACTCATCGATGAGCTGAACCGCGAGTACGTGCGAACACTGCGCAGCAGAGGCGTCTCTGAACGGTCCATTTTCTTCAAGCACGCTATGCGAAATGCAGCCAGCCCTGCCCTCACGACATTCTCTTTGCAGTTCATCACCCTCTTCGGCGCCTCCTTGTTCATCGAGAAGATCTTCGCCCTTCCCGGATATGGAACCTACGGCTTTACAGCGACGATTCAGGGTGACCTACCCGCGATGCTTGGCGTCACCCTCTTCGGCGTAGGACTCGTCGTCGTGGTGAACCTTGTCGTCGACGTAATCAATGGTTGGCTCAACCCGAAAGCGAGGGTGTCATGACAGTCCCGGAGCCTGAAACCATCGTTCCCGTCGGCTCAGCCACCGGCAAGCGTCGCGCCGGCGCCTTCCGGCGTCTGCTGACCAAACCTCTGGGCGTGGCTTCCCTCGCGGTCCTCGTGGTTCTGGTGATTTTGGGCCTGCTCGAGCCCCTATTGAGTACCAACGACCCTTCGTTCAGCTCGCTTGAGCACGTCAACGCACCTCCTGGGACCCCGGGATGGCCTCTCGGCGCGGACCAGTACGGCCGGGATATCTGGGCAAGGGTCCTGACCTCGATTCAGGTCTCTCTCATCTCAGCGCTGATCGGCGCCAGCATGGCAATCGTCATCGGATCCGTCTTCGGCCTAATCGCCGGATACATCGGCAACAAAACCGATGCAATCACGTCCTGGGTGTTCAACCTGATGATGACCTTCCCAGTCCTGATCCTCGTCATGGTCCTCTACCCGGTCATGGGCTCCTCATATCAGGGCATGATGGTGATCTTCGGGTTCTTCCTGGCACCGAGCATTTACCGGCTTGTCCGCAACCTCGTCGTATCGGTTCGCAATGAGCTTTACGTCGATGCCGCCAAGGTGTCCGGCCTGTCGAACCGGCGCATCCTGTCGCGACACGTCTTCTATGTCGTGAGGGGACCCATCGTCATCTCCGCGGCATTCATGGCCAGCGCAGCCATCGGCGTGCAGGCCGGTCTTGCATTCCTAGGCTTTGGATCCTCCACGATGCCGAGCTTCGGCTCGATGACGGGAGACGCGTTCACAAACATCTACAGCAAACCACTGCAGATCGTGTGGCCAGCACTGTTCCTAGCCCTGCTCAGCGGCGGACTGGTACTCCTCGGTAACGCATACCGGGACGTACTCGCGGCACCATCTGCCGTCGCCAACAAGAAGGCACGAGCCAAGGCTGCTCTGGGTGAGCCTGCCATCACCAGTCAAGGCGCAGTTCGGACAACGACAAAGGCCACCAACAACCTCCTGTCCATCCAGAATCTGTGGGTCAGGTATCCCCAGCCGGATGGCAGCGTCAAGGCCGTGGTAACAGGCATGGAGCTCGACATCGCCCCTGGTGAAGTCGTCGGTCTCGTGGGTGAATCAGGTTCGGGGAAAACCCAGACGGCGTTCTCCATCCTCGGTCTGCTACCTAAGGACGCGCAGGTCAGCGCCGACATCATGCAGCTGGCCGGCGAATCCCTTCTGGGTCCGGACATCCGGAGCATCCGCAGGATTCGCACCGGAGTGGTGTCCTATATTCCCCAGGAACCGATGGCGAACCTCGATCCGTCGTTCACCATCGGCAGTCAACTCGTCGAACCCCTGTTGAACCGGATGTCCCGGGCCGAGGCGAAGCAAACAGTCCTTGCCCTGCTCGAGCGAGTAGGAATCAGCGACCCGACCCGAACCTACAAGTCCTACCCCTACCAAATTTCAGGAGGCATGGCCCAGCGCGTCCTGATCGCCGGAGCGGTCGCGAGTCGTCCAAAGCTCTTGATTGCCGATGAACCCACCACCGCACTGGACGTCACCATCCAAGCGGAGATCCTGGACCTGCTGCGGGACCTCCAGGCCGAATACGGCATGGCAGTCCTGCTCGTGACCCACAACTTTGGCGTCGTCGCCGACCTATGCGACCGCGTCCTAGTCATGCGAGACGGCGAACTGGTCGAAGAAGGAGAAGTGCGCCAAATCTTCCACCACCCCGCCCATACCTACACGCAGGAACTCATCGGTTCAATCCTCGACGAGGGAACCGTGCGATCAGATCCGGTACGGACAAACGTTGCGACAGCAATCAGGATGGAGCACAAGTGATGGAGGCACCGACGCAGAACTTGCTGACGGTTTCGGACCTCAGGCTGGCCTACCCTGGACGTGGGCTGCGCTCACGATCCCCTGACGTACTCAAAGGTGTGTCCCTGACCATTGCGCCTGGGGAAACTCTCGGGCTCGTCGGTGAATCAGGATCCGGCAAGACAACCCTGGGACGAGCGGTACTGGGACTGGCGAAACCTACCGGCGGCACGATCAAGTTCGCGGGCCGGGACATCACACACCTGAATCAACACCAGCGCCGACCCCTCGCGCGCGACATTCAGGTCGTTTTTCAGGACCCCTACACATCACTGAACCCAACCCTGCAGATCGCGGACATCCTTTCCGAACCACTCATTGCGCAGGGCACGGAGGCCGGCCAGGCACGACGGGCGGTCCTGGAGCTCCTCGACAAAGTCGGCATGCCTGCTAACGCGGCTGAGCGATATCCTCGGGAATTCAGTGGAGGGCAGCGCCAACGAGTCGCGATCGCACGGGCCCTGGCGCTGAAGCCGAAGCTGATCGTCTGCGACGAACCGGTCTCGGCGCTGGATTTGACCACGCAGGCTCGCGTCCTTGATCTCTTCATCGAGCTGCAGCGAGAGACAGGTGTGGCGTATCTCTTCATCACCCACGACCTGGCCGTCGTCCGCCATATCAGTCACCGCGTCGCGGTGATGTACAAGGGTGAGCTAGTCGAGACGGGGCCCGCCGCTGCAGTCACGACGAACCCGAGCAACAGTTACACGAAGAACCTGCTCCTCGCCGCGCCGATAGCCGACCCCGACCGTCAGAGAGAACGACGTGAGGCACGCAACAGGCTGCGTGCCGCTACCGCCTGACACCTCTGACCGCGTAGGGCACTAGAAGCACCAACGCCCCTCACACTCGGTGTGGTTCGATGACGCGAACATTGATCCGCACCGGCACTGGGACCCTGTCCGGGGACGGATGAAGCAGGGTCCTATACGAAGCTCGGCCGCATTGAGTGGATGTGGCCGGGCTTCGGGGAAAGCCTGGCCGCATTGAGTGGATGTGGCCAGGCTTTCCTGTTCCGTCGCACCGAGGATGACCTCGTCGATAATTCGCTGTCAACCTCCTGGCAAATGCCACGGAGCGAGGCGGGGTACAACCAGTGCTCACACTGCACGCTGACGGGACGACCCACATCGTCGTGGCACCGGGTGAGCGCGTCAGCTTCCTAGCGGACGCCGCCACACCGGGGACAGCACGCATCACGGCCTTCGAGTGGGACCTCACTGGACGCGGCCGGTACGAACCCGATGACGTAACAATGGTTCCCGCCGACCATGCCACGAGCCGCCGCTCGGCGGTCTTCACTGAGCCAGGCGAACACTTCGTCGCCGTGCGCGTGACAGCCAGGCAGGACCCAGCACAGAGATCCCCTTTCGCGCGGCTACAAAACGTTGCACGCGCCCGTGTCACAGTTCGTGGCTACGCGTAACAGCGTCAGGAACACTCCTGCAGCATCACTTCTGATCGGCGAATTTTGGAGAGAAATGAGTACGGACATCACCACGTCGACAACTAGCCCGGCGAGGGAAGCGGCGCATCCAAATTTGGTAATTGCTATTCTCGCGTTTGCTGGGATGGGAGCTTCGTTCATGCAGACCATCCTCATCCCGATTCAGGCGAAGCTGCCGGAACTACTGGATGCCACCCGAGAGGACACAGCTTGGGTGATTACGGTGACCCTCCTCGTATCAGCTATCTGCACACCTATCTCAGGCAAGCTCGGCGATATGTATGGAAAGCGTCGCGTAGCCGTCGTGTTGCTGTCGCTTCTCATCGTCGGATCGGTCATAAGCGCGCTGTCACCCACTGTCGTTCCGCTCATCATCGGACGCGGACTGCAGGGAACTGGTATGGGCGTCATCCCTCTCGGTATCTCCATACTTCGCGACATACTGCCCAAAGAAAGACTCGGCTCTGCTATCGCATTGGTGAGCGCAACTCTTGGTGTTGGCGGAGCCCTCGGCCTACCTATCAGCGCACTCGTTACCGAGAATTACGACTGGCATGCTCTGTTCTGGGTAGCGGCCAGCATCGGAACGATTGCACTGATTCTTTTTGCCCTGCTCGTTCCTTCTACCGCCGGTCAACCGCTCGGTCGGTTCGATTTCGGAGGCGCTTTCGGCCTTGCCCTCGGCCTGACCGGTCTCTTGCTTGCTGTCTCTCGCGGTAATGGATGGGGATGGAGTAGTCCTCCGACGCTACTGTCTTTGGCGACCGGAGTCGTCGCACTGCTCGTGTGGGGCTGGTATGAGCTACGACAGAGCAATCCGCTGGTCGATTTGCGCGTGAGCGCCCGCGGCCCTGTCCTGATGACTAATCTTGCCTCGATCGCGATGGGCTTCGCCTTGTTCTCTTCGAGCATCGTCTTTCCTCAACTTCTCGAACTACCCGAAGCGACCGGCGGACTCGGACTTACCCTCATCAGCGCAAGTTTTGTCTTGATGCCCTCCGGCCTTGCGATGCTGGCGATATCTCCCATCGCCGGACGGGCTGAGCGACGGGTCGGACCGAAACCACTTTTGGTCGCTGGCGCAATCATCATCGCCAGCGCCTACCTGGCAGCCGTTCTGGTTGACCTCACTTTGTGGTGGGTGCTGGGCATCAACACGGTCATAGGTGTTGGAATTGGTTTGGGCTACGCGGCGATGCCGACCCTCATCATGCGGGCTGTCCCTGTGAATGAAACGGGCGCTGCGAATGGTCTGAACACGCTCATGCGTGCTCTCGGTACCAGCGTCGCTGCAGCGGTCATCGCCGCTGTCCTCGCGAATTCGGCGCAGAACACAGCAGGAGCGGCCATTCCTACTGAAGCAGGATTTAGTCTTGCACTGATCCTTGGACTGACCACAGCGGCCCTATGCGCGGTTCTCGCAGCCCTCATACCAACACCCAAATCGAAGCAAGGAGAGGTGACCCGCCCTGGGTTTGATGGAGGCTCGCCGATTCCTACCAAATGATCGTGGTTGATTGCGCCAGCATGAATTGCCTACTCGGATTCCGCGGGCGGGGCACCGCCCAGGTAGCTATGGAGGCGTTTGGTGTTGTGCCATCGAACCATCCGACAGTCGCTAGCTTAAGGTCGTCGACCGTCTTTCATGGACCAGGGAGAGCTGGACCTCGAGCGACTTCGGTCTCGTAGTCACTATTCACCGTTCCGGTCGGGGCATTGTCATATGAATCGCCAACAGTTCTGATCGAAGGCGTAGTGCCAGTCTCCGCGAGGGGTCTGCCGTCACGAATCGACCTGGACTGATTGCCGCATCGCTATGGCAGCGCAAATCATCATGGTGTGTACCGCGGCTCCGCTTCGCCATCTCGACCGCGTCGAGGACCATCTCGGTACGCATAGGTCATGCACAGCCAAGCCGACTGTCATACGAGAGTACCTATCGATGATGAAGCAGGCATACGCGACACCAGTTCACATCGGGACTGACGTCAGGCCAGTTACCCACGACCGGTTCGGGCCATCGCAATGAACTTCCGGTCCACTAGCTTCAGGTGTCGGACTGCAGCGGCATCGGGGCCGGTGGTTCTGACGCGATTACTTCGCGTCGCGCCCTCGAGGCCGGCGGCTCCCATCAGGCTGCCCGTTTGGCTCCGTCCGGGATCGATCTCGGTACGACGGGCGGCTTTCCAGAGTTTACGGCCACCGTAAACGCAGTAGTTGTCTTTCCAGAACCGGATCAGTTTTGGGGTGAGGTTCGCATCGCTGACGGCACGAGCACCCGAGGTGCGGTTCTTCGCTTAGTACGTGCTGGAGCCGCCTGCGGCAGCGGGGGTGGACGTGTCTGCCTCATTACAGGGGACCGCGAAGCTTTTATCGCCGCACCCAAGTTCCACTTAGATGTCGCCGTCTACGCTCACCAAGTCACCCCTGCAGGGAGGGTCGAAGTCCCGTTGTGACCGGAGGACTAACCAGAGAACAACTGCCACTTTTTCGGGGTCCCGAACCGGCTTTGCAGAATACCGGCTACGACTCATGTGCAGGGGTTCTAATACTAGGGCTTGTGGCGGAGAAGACATTCAGAGGGGCGCCAGCCCTTTCGTGGCTAAATTTGGCTCTGCCGGAGTTGCCGCCTAATTTCATCCATGATTTCGAAAGCGACGATGGTTTGTTGCGGGAGGTGGAGGTCGCACTTTATGGCGCCCTTTGCGATAACTTCATTAACCGTGTGAATCATCGGTCTAAACCCGTTCCCCTCGGGCGGAAGGTGCACGATGTCGGGATTGTGCAGCGATCCAGAAGCTCCGGAGTGTACTGCGTAGTTTGGGCTTGCCCAAAACGGCCAGGGAACCGAAATCCAGCCTGTCGTGCCATTGATTGAAGCACTGGGGTCGACGAAGTCAACCATCGACGCAGCAATTTGGGCATACTTCCCGTCGTCAAACTCCAGTGTTACGTGTTCCGCGAGGTCCACGCCGTCATCCCGCATGCTACCTCGAACGATGATTTCCCGCGGCGTCCCGAGGAGCATGAGCGCGAGAGTTACTGAGTAAATACCTTGGTCAAGAAGAGTGCTACCGCCCAGTTCAGCCGACCAACGGCTGCCGCGGTCAGTTGGGAAGGGGATGCCGAAGGAGGCTCGCACGCTGCGAACCTCGCCAACCACGCCCGCGTCGAGGTCCTTCATCATGCGGCGGAAACAGTTCCCAAACTTCATCCACATCGCTTCCATAGCAAACAGCCCGAGTTCAGAAGCTGTTTGGAAGATCTCGCGAGCTTCCTCAGCATTCAGCGCTATCGGCTTCTCCACAAGGACGTGCTTGCCTGCTAGCAGCGCGCGGAGTGCTATCTCGCGATGGGTTCCGTGCGGTGTCGCGATGTATACAGCGTCTATGCCTGGATCCTCGAGTAAGTCCTCGATGTTGCCGTGAGAGCGCTCAAAGGCAAAGTCGTGTGCGAACTGGGCGGCTCGGTCGGCGTCCCGAGATGCCACCGCCGCTCGTCGCGATCCCGTCGCAAGGGTGAAGTCAGGAGCAATCGTGCGGCTCACATCACCTGTTCCGATGACTCCCCATCCGACCGGCTTGGCACTGGGTGAGCGTTCAACGGGGCCCGACTGTGACATCCGCATATTACTCATAGGGCACTATTTGCGGCGTCTAGGATCTGGTCAAGCTGTTCAGGCGTCATTTGCCCGCCCATCGTTGTCATCCGGCCGATCGGAATCGAATTCATCATGCGTGCCATGTCGATACCCAGCTCTTCTCCTTCTGGGATGTTCGAACTGCCGAGTCCTTCTGCCATCACAGCACCGAACACCGCCGCCGCTACTGGGTTTTGAAGCACTTCGGCAATCGTGGAATTAGGCGTCAGAGTATGGCGCATGTCATCACCCTTGACCATGATCATCTGCCTGACGCGGAGGTCCCTGCTCGATGCGCCGATAGCGACCTCGTAATCGCCGTTTTCCACGCACCATCCCTCGCCTCTGGTATCCCAGTAGGCAAGATCTGCGCGTCGGATGTGAATGCTGACCTGCTGGGACTCGCCGGGCTGCAGGTACACGGAGGTGAATCCTTTGAGTTCCATAGGGGCTCTTGCGACGGGGGAGTTGGGCACGCCAACATACGCCTGAACGACTTCGCGACCGCCGCGGTCACCTGTGTTGGTGATCGTGACGCGAGCCTTGATGCCCGTGTCATCCGCGACAAGGTCGAGTTCGGAGTAGGCGAAGGAGGTGTAGGAGAGACCGTGACCGAATGGAAAGACAACCGGCATCTTCCGAGCGTCATACCAGCGGTAACCGACGAAAAGTCCTTCCCCGTATCGCACGTGCGAATTCTCGCCAGGAAAATTGAGGAAGGACGGGGTGTCTTCGAGGCGCGTAGGCACTGTTTCTGCAAGCCTGCCGGAGGGATTGACGTCGCCAAACAGGACATCGGCGATAGCACCACCAGCGGCTTGCCCCAGCAGTGCCCCATCGAGAATGGCAGGGGCCTTCGCCGCGACGGGCGCCAATCGCAGCACTCCTCCGTGGGAGAGAATAACGATTGTCCGTGGTTGCACGGCAACAACGGCTTCGAGCAGCTGCAACTGGTCCTGCGGAATCTCGATGTGCTCCCGATCGAACCCTTCCGACTCTTGGCGTGCTCCGAGCCCGAGAAAAAGTACTGCTGTGCCCGCCTCCTCGGCGGTGCGCACAGCGTCCTCGCGAAGGGCAGTAGCGTCACCTAAACCGTCCGTGGTGAACCCCTGGGAGAAGCTCACCACCGCATCCGGGGCACTGGACTTGATCTCTTCCAGCGGCACATCAACGCGGGTGGCGTTCACATGTGAAGATCCGGCTCCCTGGTAGCGGGGCACTCGAGCAAATTCTCCGATGACAGCAATTGATGAGGATCGCTGCAACGGAAGAATGCCTTCGTCATTCTTGAGAAGAACGATGCTGTTGCCGGCGACTTCACGAGCGAGGGCATGGTGTTCTGTCTTGTCGTAGGTAGCGCCGGGCCGGCGGCCGGCACGTGTTTTCGCGTCGAGAGCTGCGATCTGGTTCGCAGCACGGTCCACAGCATGCGCCGATAGCTGGCCTTGTGTGACCGCCGCGGCGACGGCAGCATCTCCAGGGAGGTCGCCGCCTGGCATGGTGAGGTCGACGCCAGCAGAAATCGCGGCCACCCGGTCGCGAACCGCACCCCAATCGCTCATCACCGCGCCCTGGAATCCCCACTCCTGTCGCAGCACGTCGGTCAGGAGCCAGTGGTTCTCCGCGGCGTAGACACCATTGATCTTGTTATAAGAGCACATCACCGTCCAGGGCTGTGCGTCCTGAACAATCCGCTGGAAGGGACGCAGATAAATTTCACGTAGAGGGCGGGGATCGATATCGGAGCTTGAGCGCATCCGGTCGTGTTCGGCGTTGTTGGCTGCGAAGTGCTTTAGCGACGTTCCGACACCTTGGCTTTGCACGCCACTGACCCATGCTGCGCCGAGTGCCCCGGCCAGGAACGGGTCTTCGGAAAGGTACTCGAAGTTCCGCCCGCACCGGGGGTCACGCTTGATGTTGACCCCCGGCCCCAGCAGTACCCCTACGTTCTCGGCCTGGCATTCCTCACCTAGCGCGACACCGATCCTCTGTACGAGTTCGGGATCCCAGGTCTGACTGAGTCCAACAGCGGGTGGGAAGCAGGTTGCCGGCACACTGGCCCCGATACCGAGATGATCTGCATCAGACTCGGCCTGTTTCCGTAGGCCATGAGGCCCGTCAGAGACCTGCACGGAAGAGATCGCACCCACAGCTTTCGTGGACCAAAAGTCGGCTCCACCGCTTAGCGCAGCCTTCTGCTCAAGCGTGAGCTCCTTGGTGCTGGCCGAAGCATGGTGTGAGATATCGAGGCTCATAAGGGTCCCGTCGTCGTTGATCAGTGAAGTGCCAAGCAGCGGCTCAAAAACTGTACGTCATGTAGTTTTTTGCAGCAAGAGCTAGACTCCTTGCATGGCTAGGCAGGGCTCTTACCCAAAAGGCGTGGCGAAGCGTGAAGAGATTCTCGAGAAGGCGTTAGAGGTTGTAGCCCGCGTTGGCTACAGCGGAGCGACTGTCCGTCAGTTGGCAGATGCCGTAGGACTGACCCAAAACGGACTTCTCTACTACTTCGGGAGCAAGGAACAGCTCTTCGTCGAAATCCTGCGCCTTCGTGACCGACTTGATGATCTTGCCTTCGGGCGCGACGATGACTCTTCAAATGACCTTGGTGACAGAGTCGCGAGGTTCATCCGCCACAACTCTGATGTTCCCGGTCTCGTCCAACTCAACGTCGGCCTTGCTGCCGAAGCGACGTCGCCAGATCATCCCGCTCACGAATATTTCAAGGAGCGGTACGCCCTGTCCCGCGCCCGGGGCGCGGACACGATACGCATGCTTCAGGCTTCAGGAAGGATCCCTGGTGCCGTTGACCCTGAGAGTCTGGCCACCATCATGCTCGCTGTTTCCGACGGGCTGCAAAGCCAGTGGCTCTACGAGCCCCGCATCGACATGACTGAACAATTCCTCAACTTCTGGGAGCAGGTGGGTCACGCCGTGATCACGACGGCTGGTCATCCCTAAATAGGCTTCTGGCTAGCTCATCTCTCAAGCGGGTTACCCACTCAGCCCGAGCCTGAGTAAACAACCCAAGCGGGTGTAACCCTCTTGCATCAAAAAACTGCACGACGTACAGTTTTCTCAGCCTTCCGATTCGCCAAGTTCTCAGCTCCTTCTTGGAGCCCGACGACCTGGCGGATTCTCTCTCACCTCGGGACCCATCAACGCCGATTGGAACGACAATGCCGTCAGAGTCTGCTCCTCCCTCTACCCCGATCGGGGAAACCCCTTCTGCGCTTGAAGCCCAGGTCCTTGAACCAGAGGCCCCTGGTACCTCGATGCGTCTGGCCGGCGGCAAACCGCTGCGCCAGTACCTGTTTTGGTTGGGTGCGACTACGGCAGCCATTAGCACGGTGTGGGGTGCCATGGCGGGGATTATGCTGCCGAACCACGTCCAGCTCCTGGAGTTCGGTCAGTACTTCACGGGAGTTGATGCCGGCGTAGACCTCCAGCAACTGAACGCACTGAAGACAGCCGTGGAATCAGGATCAGTGACCGCAACAGCTGATCAAGTGCGTCAACTTGATCTTCTGCGTCAGTTCGAAGCGAGCCGGGCCCAAAACCTGGCCCTGGTCGCCACCGTGGGTGCGATCCTCACCATGCTCGTGCAACCGATTATCGGCGTCCTGTCAGACCGCACACGGTCACGATTCGGCCGTCGTATGCCATGGATCCTTTTCGGCGGCGTGATCGGTGCGTTCCTGCTGATGAGTTTGCGGTTCGCTCCCGCTATCGGCGTCCTCGTTGTGCTCTGGACATTGGCTCAGATGATTTTGAACTCTGCTGCTGCCCCGCTGGCCGCCACGCTCGCGGACCGAGCCATTGAATCCAAGCGCGGTACCGGATCAGCCATCGCCGGCATGGGGAACTTCATTGGAGGCATCGGCGGTGCTGTCATCGCAGGCATAAGCTTCGGCATCATTGGGCTCAATGCCTACTTCATCTTCGGCATCCTAATCATTGGTGGAGTCATCGGTTTCGCTCTCTTCGCGAAGGACCGCTCCTCCACTGAACTGCATGTTCTCCCCCATACCTGGGGTGCGTTCTTCCGGGGTTTCCTCGTTCCACTGCGTGCCGCTGACTTCCGCTGGGTCTGGGTGGCCCGCGTCCTTTTGACCTTCGGCTTCGGTATCTCCAGTGCCCTGAACTTCTTCATGCTCCAGAGCTATATTCAGCCAGGACTTAGCGCCGCAGAAGCAACCGCCTTCGTTCCCGTGCTCAGTCTGGTGGGCTTCCCCGGCACAATCATCGGACTCATAGTTGCCGGCCGGCTCTCCGATACGACTGGGCGCCGTAAGCCGTTCGTCATCGTCGCGTCCCTGTTGATGGCACTGGGATTCATCGTCCCTCTCGTTCTACCGACCGTTGCCGGTCTGATGATCAGCGGAGTGATCGTAGGCATCGCTTTCGGCTCCTACCTCTCTGTCGATCAGGCTCTCTTCATCGATGTGCTTCCCGACAAGGATGCCGCCGGCCGTGATCTCGGTATAGCCGCACTCGGCGGCAACCTGGGACAGGCACTGGCACCCTTCCTAGCTGCACAGGTGGTCGTCATCACCGGCGGGTACGCCGGGATATGGGCGGTTGCAGCGGCCCTCGTCGTCATCGCGGCCCTGGCCATCATTCCGGTCAAAAGCGCCCGCTAGTTCTGGGCCGTTACTCGCCCTCCAGACCTCCTCCTTACCCTCATCCTGAAAGCGACTCCATGACTCTTCCCGTTCCGCCCTCAGGCGCGATGATCAAAGCCCGTGTTCCCATGGAGTGCGCGCCCCTGTTCCGAAGGGCTTTTACCCTTCCCACCGGTCACGGTGCGCTGCGATCGGCAACCCTGTTGATCACCTCGCTGGGCATCTGCGAAGCATGGATTAATGGCAAGCCTGCGTCCCCGGACGTCCTCACCCCGGGATGGAGCAGCTATGAATGGCGGTTGCGATACGCACAGTGGGATGTCACCGACCTGGTCGAGCAGGATTCCGTGCTGGGAATCGCCGTTGGTAACGGCTGGTCCAGGGGCCGACTTGGCTTCAGCGGCAGCCAAGCCATCTACGGTGATACCAGAGGCATCCTTGCGGAACTGCGCCTGACCTTCGCCGACGGGTTCACGCACTCGATCTCCACCGATGAATCATGGGAGTCGGGTCCCAGTGCAATCCTGACCGACGACCTCTACGACGGACAGACCATCGATGGTACTCAGGCAGCTGCGGCCCGAGGCAACCTCATGCCTGGTGACGCATCGATCTGGGCGGGCGTCGATGTCGTCGAAGACTTCGATAGGAACCGACTTGTCCCCTACATCAGTCCACCAGTCCGGCGGCAGGAGCAGCTTCGCCCCACGAGGATCTGGACATCCCCTGCCGGAGCGACTTTGGTGGACTTCGGCCAGAATCTCGTTGGGTGGATCAGGGTCGACGTTCAGGGCGAGCCCGGAGCGATCCTCGAGCTGCGTCATGCCGAAGTGCTCGAACACGACGAGCTGGGTATGCGCCCGTTGCGTAGCGCGAAGGCAACGGATCGCTACATCCTCAGCGGTGAAGCCGATACGTTCGAGCCAACCTTCACGTTCCATGGCTTCAGATATGCAGAGATCACGGGCTGGCCCGGCTCTGCTGACGAGCTCCAGGAATCACTCACCGCTGTCGTGGTTGGGTCCGATCTGGCACGCACTGGGTATTTCGAATGCTCCAATCCGCTCCTGAACCAGCTTCACTCCAACATCGTCTGGAGCATGAAGGGCAACTTCGTCGACGTTCCTACCGACTGCCCGCAGCGTGACGAGCGCCTCGGGTGGACAGGAGATCTAGCTGCCTTTGCACCCACCGGGCTGTACCTCTACGATGCGAAAGATTTCCTACGCGACTGGCTGCAGGACCTTGCTGCCGAACAGACAGCAGCAGGCGGAGCTATCCCAATGGTCGTCCCGGATAACTTCAAGTACGACAAGCTCGCAGCTGAGAATGCCGAAGCCACCGGGATGCCGGACATCACGGTGCTTGCCCTATGGAACGACGCTGCCATCTGGGTTCCCTGGGCTGTGTGGGAAGCAACGGGGGACTCTCAGGTATTGAGCGATCAATTTGCCTCCATGTCCTCCTACGCGCGCCGCATCGGCACCACCATCTCCGAGCGGGGTTTGCTCGATGGAGGACTGCAACTGGGAGATTGGCTGGATCCCACCGCACCTCCCGAGAATCCGATGGCCGGGGCTTCTGACCGCTTTGTCGTTGCCACTGCCTGTGTGTACCGCTCAGCCGCCTTGATGGCTCGTACCGCTGAGGTTTTGGGTAAGACTCTAGAGCAGGAGGAGTTTGAAACACTCGCCCGGAAGATTAAAGACGGGTTCACCCGGGAGTATGTGGCCGGCGCCCGTATCCGCAGTGATGCCCCGGCTGTGTACGCATTGGCAATCGCTTTCGATCTGCTCGATGACGAGGTGCGGACAGCTGCGGGGGAGAGGCTCGCTGAACTGGTGCAGGAATCCGAGTTCCACATCTCCACCGGATTCGCCGGAACCCCTTTCATCGCAGGAGCTCTGTCTGAAACAGGGCACTTGGATGTTGCGTACAAGCTCCTGCTTCAGCAGGGGTGTCCTTCATGGCTGTACCCGGTCACTCTTGGAGCGACGACTATCTGGGAGAGGTGGGATTCCATGCTTCCTGATGGAAGCATCAACCCCGGCGAGATGACCAGTTTCAATCACTATGCCTTCGGTGCAATCGGTGACTGGATGCACAAAGTCGTTGGCGGAATTGCTCCTCTCGAACCCGGGTACCGCACAGTCCTCATCGAGCCACAACCTGGTGGTGACCTTACTTGGGCAAAGGTATCTCTCATGACTCAGCAGGGACTCGTGTCCATACACTGGGAATTGAATGACGACGGTTTGTCTGTGAACGTGAAAATCCCAGCAGGATCTACGGGGATCGTCCGACTTCCGGGCATTCCAGAGACCCAGATCGGCGCAGGTCACCACCACCTGACAGCATTGACCGCATAACGCTCCGAAAGCACTACAGCCCCTCAAACTCGGTGTGGTTCGATGACGCGAACATTGATCCGCACCGGCACTGGGACCCTTGTCCGGGACGGATGAAGCAGGATTCTGCACGAAGCCGGGCCGCATTAAGTGGCTGCAACTGAGCTTCGGGGAAAGCTTGGCTGTATTGAGTGGATATGGCCAGGCTTTCCTGTTCCGTCGCACCGAGGATGACCTCGTCGATAATTCGCTGTGCACTACATCAGCAGGTACTTACCCGGAGGTGCTCGTGATTGACCACGCCACTACATCACCAGAGCTCGGTTTGACACAGCCCTACCTCGATGTGGACGAGCAACGGAACTTCCCTGTCCCTCATCGCTATGTTCATGGTGGGTTCAAGGACGGCGCAACACGGTTCTCCTTCTATATGCCTGCCCAAAGCGACTACCAGAACAGGTTCTTCCAATACATCACCCCAGTACCCCTGAGCGAGACTCTCTCACAGCAGGGCAGGGGGGAAGAGGACAAGATCTCGTTCTCGATCGAGAGTGGGGCCATCCTCGTGGAAAGCAATGCCCGTGGTCCTGCATCTGCCGATCCGACATACGGTGCCTACCGGGCCAACGCTGCTGTTGCGAAGTTCGCTCGGCGATTCGCCGAAGACGCTTACGGCACCCATACCTGCTTCGGGTATGCCTTCGGCGGCAGTGGGGGTGCCTTCCGGACTATCGCCGGGGCTGAGAACACTCACGATGTGTGGGACGGGTTTGTACCGTACGTGGTGGGCTCGCCCATGTCGTTGCCCAACGTCTTCACCGTCCGACTCCATGCCAAGCGGGTCCTGCGGGATTGCCTCGACGATATCGTCGACGCCCTCGAACCTGGTGGAAGTGGGGACCCGTACGCCACGTTGGGCGCCGAGCAGGCCGCGGCGCTTCGGGAAGCCACTAGCATGGGCTTTCCTCTGAGGTCGTGGTTCGCCCACGAGACGATGGGGATGCACGCGTTCGCAGTCATCTACCCCGTGCTTCGGATGATCGACCCGACCTATTTTGACGACTTCTGGACGACAGCGGGTTACCTCGGCGCTGACCCTGAATCGTCGATTCATGAGGATCGGGTTGTCTACTCCACCCGGATCAGTGAACTTTTGAGCCTTGCTGACCTTAGATTACTCGGGATCGATGTTGGGCCGCATCCGGGTGAGTCCACTGGAGGAGCAGACGACGGATGGCTGGGGGATGCCCCATCTCAGGAGGTCTTGCCCGCGGGTGTCCGACTGGGGGACCATCTCACACAGGACCCTTTCGAGTGCGAACTGGTGCTTGGTGGTGAGGCGGCCGGTCAGCGTCTGGTGGTGCTTCGCGTCGTCGAGGACATCGCCATCCTCGGCCCTGTCGAGGCGACGATCGTGCGCGGGCTTCGCGTGGGGGATGAGGTCACCCTCGATAACAGTGGGTTCCTTGCGGCGCAAACGTATCACCGCCACCAGATGCCGGGCCCGGACTTCCCGGTGTGGAATCAATTCCGGGATGAGCGCGGCGAACCCCTGTACCCACAACGGCCAGTCCTGATAGGGCCGATGCTTGCCCTCAGCGCGACCGGGGCGCTGCAGACAGGAACGTGGGCCGGGAAGATGATCATCGTTGAATCGCTCCTCGACAGGGAGGCCTTCCCATGGCAGGCGGACTGGTACCGCCGGCTCGCATGTGAGCACTTCGGGGACGCCACCGAAGATCATCTGCGTGTCTGGATGGTCGATAACGCGCTGCACGGCGACTTCGAAGAACAGGAACACCCTACGCACACGGTCAGCTATCTCGGAGTTCTTCACGAAGCCCTACGGCAGCTTGCCGCATGGGTGGAACAGGACAGGGAGCCGGCTGCCTCGAGCGCCTATGCGGTTTGCGACGGCCAGATCAACCTCCTGGCAAATGCCACGGAGCGAGGCGGGGTACAACCAGTGCTCACACTGCACGCTGACGGGACGACCCACATCGTCGTGGCGCCGGGTGAGCGCGTCAGCTTCCTGGCGGACGCCGCCACACCGGGGACAGCACGCATCACGGCCTTCGAGTGGGACCTCACTGGACGCGGCCGGTACGAACCCGATGACGTAACAATGGTTCCCGCCGACCATGCCACGAGCCGCCGCTCGGCGGTCTTCACTGAGCCAGGCGAACACTTCGTCGCCGTGCGCGTGACAGCCAGGCAGGACCCAGCACAGAGATCCCCTTTCGCGCGGCTACAAAACGTTGCACGCGCCCGTGTCACAGTTCGTGGCTACGCGTAGGTAGCCGTGAGCCGCAAAATAGGAGCTGAAATCTCATAACGTAGAAGTTGTCCCAGCTAGCTTCAAAGTGCCCCTGCCGTGCGACGAAGGCAAAGCCTGGTCCAAGTTCGCACAGGGTGGATGATCCGGTCAGTGAGGGTCCACTCGAGATCGCCATCGTCGACCTCTGTAGTCAGCCCACGTCCAGACAGATCGCCATACGAATCGTGAGGACAAGCACAATGACAGGCACGGTCGTGGTCGCGCGCAACCCGGCCTGTTCCAGATGAAAGAGTTAGCCCAGCCGTCCATCCGTCCAGCCGTGCAGCTGCACAGGCGGCGAGGAGCGGCCTGACGGCGGCCCCAACTTTCCGACTCCGGCGCCGCTCGATTTCAAGCCTCATCCACGGCGCAGAAGTGAACTCACTTCGACCAAGTAGCACCAGCTGACGCGGGATCGCTGACTTTCCGCCACTGCAGAAAAGGGCTCGCCTGACCCTTCGCCCTTGATCGCCGATAACGTACATCTGTTAGGTAGTGAACATTCCTTGGCCGTGTTCCTTCGAAGTCGCCGGAGTCATTCGCACATAGCTGCGTGGCCATTTCACTAGGTGCTGCTTGACTGAGCTGCTAGCGATCCTGTCTGGGCCTCTGTCCTGGTATTGGCGTGATGTCGACGCCTTCGCTGTAGTGGAACGCGCGCCGGCCGCCGCTGACCACGGGCAGCACCCAGATAACTGTGGCGTCCTGGGTGAGGACGTCGATCACCCCTTCGTAGGGCAGCTCCTTCCCCTCCTGCACCGTGACCCGGTCGTGGGTCGCAAACCGGCCCAGTCTCTCCGCCCGATAGGGGCGAACAGAGTGGGCGGGAAGGAATACGCGTAGGGCCTCACTCGCCGCCGGAGGGGTTGTGCCATGATCGTGTGCTGCCCTTTCCCATGGTTCTCAGTCAACTTGCCCTTAGTGGGGGGTGATGACGAGGAGGAGGTCGCCTCCCTGGGCGGATTGGACGCCGGTGTGGGTGGTGCGGGTGATGGTGCCGGTGATGGGGGTGGTAATGTTGGCTTCCATTTTCATGGCTTCGATGGTGGCAACGGTGTCGCCGGCGGTGACGGTATCGCCCTCGGCGCGGCTGACGGTGACGGATCCGGCGAAGGGGGCGGGGATGTGGCCGGGGGTGGTGGGGTCGGCTTTCTCGGCGGTCTTCACGTCACTGGTGGCGCTCTTGTCGCGGACGCTGACGGGTCGCATCTGCCCGTTGAGGGTGCACATGACGGTCCGCATGCCCTTCTCGTCGGGCTCGGACACCGCTTCGAGGGTCGCGATGAGCCGGACGCCCTTGTCGAGTTCGATGACGTGCTCCGTCCCCGGCTGCAGTCCGTAGAGGTAGTCAGCGGTCCCGAGGAGGGACACGTCCCCGTAGGTGTCGCGGGTGGCGCGGAACTCCCGCGCGGGCCCGGTGAAGAGCAGGGTGTTGAGCGCGTTCCGGCGTTCCTTCGGGGTACCGGCGAGTTTCTTCTCGTCGTCGGCGGTGAGCTCGGCGTCGCGCGGCTTGAGTTCCCGTCCCTTGAGGGCCTTCGTGCGGAACGGTTCGGGCCATCCGCCGGGCGGGTTGCCGAGCTCCCCGTTGAGGAATCCGATGACCGAGTCCGGGATGTCGTAGGCCTGCGGGTTCTCCTGGAACTCCGCCGGGTCGGCGTTGGAGCCGACGAGGGCCAGGGCGAGATCACCGACGACCTTCGAGGACGGGGTGACCTTCACGAGGCGGCCGAGGATCCGGTCCGCGGCGGTGTACATGTCCTCGATGGCCTCGAAGCGCTCCCCGAGCCCGAGGGCGATGGCCTGCTGCTTGAGGTTCGAGAGTTGACCTCCGGGGATCTCGTGCCGGTAGACCCTGCCCGTGGGTCCGGGCAGCCCGGACTCGAACGGTGCATACATCCGTCGGACGGCCTCCCAGTAGGGCTCCAGCGCGCACACGTTCGAAAGGTCCAGCCCGGTGTCGCGGGGTGTGTGGGCCAGGGCCGCGACCAGGGCAGAGGCCGAGGGCTGGCTGGTGGTCCCGGCCAGGGGCGCGCTGGCGACGTCGACGGCGTCGACCCCGGCGTCCACCGCCGCGAGGAGGGTGGCGAGCTGTCCGCCGGCGGTGTCGTGGGTGTGCAGGTGAACCGGCAGGTCGAACCGGTCGCGCAGGGCGGTCACGAGCTGCGCGGCGGCGGCCGGTCGGAGCAGGCCCGCCATGTCCTTGATCGCCAGGATGTGCGCTCCGGCGTCCACGATCCGCTGCGCCAGCTCCAGGTAGTAGTCCAAGGTGTAGAGCTGCTCCGCGGGGTCGAGCATGTCCGCCGTGTAGCACAGCGCCACCTCGGCGACCGCGGTGCCGGTGGCCCGCACCGCCCGGATCGCCGGTTCCATCTGCGACACGTCGTTCAGGGCGTCGAAGATCCGGAAGATGTCGATCCCCGACGCGGCAGCCTCGGCCACGAACGCGGTCGTGACCGCTTCCGGGTACGGGGTGTAGCCGACCGTGTTCCGGCCCCGCAGCAGCATCTGCAGGCAGATGTCCGGGATCTCGCGGCGCAGCGCGTCCAGGCGCTCCCACGGATCCTCCCCCAGGAACCGGAGCGCCACATCGTAGGTCGCCCCGCCCCACGCCTCCACCGACAAAAGGCCCGGCGTCAGCGCCGACACCGCCGGCCCGGCCGCGGCCAGGTCCCGGGTCCGCACCCGCGTCGCCAGCAGCGACTGATGCGCGTCCCGGAACGTCGTGTCCGTGACCGCCACCGCGGTCTGCTCCCGCAGCGCCTTCGCGAAGCCCTCGGGCCCGAGCTCCAGCAGCCGCTGCCGGCTCCCCTCGGGGGGCGGGGCCTTCCGCTGGGCTTCCTCGAGCTCCGGGAGCTTGTCCCGGGGATCCAGGTGTGCGGGCCGGGCACCGTTGGGCTGGTTGACGGTGACGTCGGCGAGCCAGGTCAGCAGTTTCGTGCCCCGGTCCGCCGGCACCCGGGCGGTGAGCAGTTCCGGGCGCTCGTCGATGAACGACGTCGCGACATTCCCGGCGATGAAGTCCGGGTCATCCAGCACCGCCTGGAGGAAGGAGATGTTGGTCGAGACCCCGCGGACCCGGAACTCGGCCAGCGCGCGCCGCGCGCGCGTGACGGCCGACGGGTAGTCCCGGCCCCGGCAGGTGAGCTTGACGAGCATCGAGTCGAAGTGCGGGCTGATCTCCGCCCCCGCATACACCGTCCCACCGTCCAGGCGCACCCCGGCACCGCCCGCGGACCGGTAGGCGGAGATCCGTCCGACGTCGGGGCGGAAGCCGTTCGCGGGATCCTCCGTGGTGATCCTCGACTGCAGAGCCGCACCGCGCAGGGTCACGGTGTCCTGGCTGAGCCCGAGATCCGCCAGGGACTCGCCCGCGGCGATGCGCAGCTGCGACTGGACGAGGTCCACGTCGGTCACCTCCTCGGTGACCGTGTGCTCGACCTGGATGCGCGGGTTCATCTCGATGAACACGTGCTGGCCGGCCCGCTCCCCGACCGTGTCGACGAGGAACTCGACCGTGCCCGCGTTCACGTAGCCCAGGGCGGTGGCGAACTTCACCGCGTCCCGGTGCAGGGCCTGCCGGATCCCCTCATCGAGGTTCGGGGCAGGGGCGATCTCGATGACCTTCTGATGCCGGCGCTGCAGCGAGCAGTCCCGCTCGAACAGGTGCATCACATTGCCTGACGCGTCGGCGAGGATCTGCACCTCGATGTGACGGGGCCGCAGGACCGCCTGCTCCAGGAACATCGTCGGATCCCCGAACGCGGACTCGGCCTCGCGCATCGCCGCCTCCAGCGCCTCGGGCAGCGCCTCGCGCGTATCGACCCGGCGCATCCCGCGCCCGCCGCCGCCGGCCACGGCCTTCGCGAACACCGGGAACCCGATCTCGTCCGCCGCGGCGATGAGCTCCGCCACGTCAGCGCTCGGCCGCGACGACGCCAGCACCGGGATGCCCGCGGCCCGCGCGGCATCCAGGGCCTTGACCTTGTTCCCGGCGAGCTCCAGCACATCCGCCGGCGGACCCACGAACGTGATCCCCGCCTCGGCCGCCGCCCGCGCCAGTCCCGGGTTCTCGGACAGGAACCCGTACCCCGGATAGATCGCATCACACCCGGCCTCACGGGCCACCCGGATGATCTCGTCGATATCCAGGTACGCCCGCACCGGGTGACCCTCGGTCCCGATCAGGTACGCCTCGTCCGCCTTCTGCCGGTGGATCGAGTTGCGGTCCTCATGGGGGAACACCGCCACGGTCTTCGCTCCCGCCTCATACCCGGCCCGAAGGGCCCGGATCGCGATCTCACCGCGGTTGGCTACCAGAATCTTCGAAAACATTCGTGTCCTTTGAAAGTGGTGGTGCGAACGTTCACCACCCCTGCTGATGGCTGGCAGGGGTGGTGAACGGGGGAGTGGTTGGAATGACAGCAGTGGGTAGGGCTTAGAGTGCGGCTGCGTACAGTACGGGGTGCATCGTGCTTGTTCTTAGGCGGTGGCGAGGTGTCGGGTATGAAGCCCTGCGAGGAAGCCCAGGGCTAAATCCCTGGTTTGGGCAGCGGAGGCGGTTCCGTATAAGTGGAAATCCGGTCTGATCAGGACTGCGTCGACCGGGGTGGTCCGGGCGCCAAGGGAGTCGAACCATTGGTGGTAGGTTCCGTCGATGTCATCGATGATCTCTACACCGCCGGATACATGGCTGTCCTCTTCAAAGCTGGCTAGGCGGATCCCAAGGAGGCCTAAGCATTTCTGGTCATCCCTTGAAATGACCGCGAGCATGGAACTGCGTCTGGTAAGAAGAACGCCAGGGCCGCCCAGCAGGTCATCCAACAGCACTGCGGTTTGTCTGGGTCCGGTGACGCGCCCCTGGATGGCGAGTTCACCGCCGTGCGGACCGGTGTGGAGACCGTGGCCGAGCCCGGGTCGGGGAGGGGCCGGCGCTTTCCGAGTGGTTGCCCACTCCGCGATCATGCGCTCATCACGTGCCGCTGCATCATTGGGGTCGGTGAGGCAGATGACCTGCCCAAGACTTACTGAGAACTTCACAAAGGCGATGGCATGCTGGGACCGCTCCGGTCCGTAAGTGTCCAGCAGGGAATCGTCGGCGAGGCCGTCGATGACCGCTGACAGTTTCCAGGCCAGATTCATAGCATCGCGGACACCGGCGCCCAGTCCCTGGCCGGCGAACGGGGGCATCAAGTGGGCGGCATCGCCGGCAAGGAGAATCCGTCCCCGGCGCCACTCGGTGGCCCAGCACGCCTGGAAGGTGTACACCGAGTGCCGTTCGAGCTCCGCATTCTCCGAAGTGACGCCGTACGTTGCCAGCAGCTCCCACGCCTTTTCTGTGCGGTTCAGTTCCTCCCTTGTCTCCCCGGGCAGGCGCATGAACTCCCAGCGGCGCCGTCCGGGCCCGCCGGGGACCATCGTGGCCGGACGTGCGGTATCGCACAGCTGATTGGCGACATGGGGAAAATTGAGGCCAGGTCCCGGCTTGACGTCAATGACGAGCCAGTCGTAAAAAAAGCCTTCGTCGTGCCATTCAATCCCGGCGTGCTGGCGCACGGCACTGTTGGCTCCGTCGGCACCGATGAGCCAACCGGACACAGCAGTGACCTGCTCACCGTCACTGGATCTGCTCAGTTGAACGCGGATGTTGTCCTTGTCCTGGGATATCTCCCCAGCTTCCCAGCCCCGGAGAATAGTGACCGTGGGCAGTTCCTCGACCAGGGCATCAAGGCGGTCCTCCAGTGCTGGCTGGTTGAAGAAGTAGGTGTTGTACCAGCCCGATTCCCCGCGCCCACTCCAGTCAACCTCGACAAGCGTCTGCCCCTGACCGTTTCGCCAGACATACATATCGTCATAGGGCTCGGTTGCCTCGGGAATGCTGTCAGGGGAGAGCCCGACGGACTGCAGGATCCGCGCAAAATCCGAGCAGTGTGTCACGGCGCGGGGAAGCGGATATCCGGTTTCCTTGCGGTCGACGACGAGCACCCGGTGCCCGCGGCGTCCGAGTTGGAGCGCGAGCAGCTTCCCTACGGGCCCGAACCCGACGATTGTCACGTCTGCGCTGTGTAGGCCTGATCCGTCGATGGTCTTCATTGACATGCCTTTCGATTTCACACCTCTACATCGAGGCATCACTTAATCCACCGTAAGGAGCCATACGTGATCTGCCTCACATACTGTCCCGGCCTCCGGGACAGTAGTTGGCTGGCAGGATCAGCTGTCCCGAGTCCCGGGACAGCTGTGTTGTCCAGGTCACACTCTGTCCTCACCATGGCAATGGAGAGCCGCTCAAGGAGGTGCGGCCCCAATTGGAGGAGCACGAATGTTTACACCATCTGCTGCCGCTGCCGACACCCCCAAGACGGGGAAGTCGTATTCGGGGATCATCGCGCTGTGCATGCTCATTACCGTGATCGAGGGTTACAACCTGATCGTGTTTGGGCAGGTTGTCCCGCTCATCCTCAGAGATCAGTCCATGGGCATCACGGACCAGGCAATCGGCCTAATCGGTGGCGTCGTCTACATCGGAGCGATCCTGGGCGCGCTGATCGCCCCTCTGCTGGGGGAGCGGTTCGGCCGTAAGGCTGTCCTAGTCGGAGCCATCGCGGTGTTCGCTGCGGCCGCCGCGCTTACCGGACTCTCTCCGGACGGCCTCGTCATGGGCCTGGCCCGCTTCCTGGCCGGCCTCGGCGTTGGAGCGGCACTGACAACGGCGATGACCGTGGCACGTAACAACGCCCCCGCCCGCCGCGGATCCCTGGTCATCACCATCACCATGGCGGGAATTCCGCTCGGCGGCGTCGTTGCGGCCCTGATCGCCGTTCCGGTACTGCCGGCCTTCGGATGGCGCCCGATGTTTTTCATCGGTACAGCCCTTACCGTTGCGATTTTGGTTGCCGTCCTGCTGACGAAGTTTCCGGTCACGACCGAGCCGGAAATTGCCGGCCGTGCCTGGGCAACCCGGCACAAGCTGGCGGCCGTCTTCTCGGGCCGCGGGGCAGTGGTGGCGCTGATCATTGCAGTATGTGCTGTCGCGAACATGATCGCCTGGCAGGGCCTGAACGTGTGGGTCGTCGAAGCAATGATCGGCCTTGGGCTGAACCTGCAGATAGCTCTGCTGTTCAGTTTCGTCCTCACCGGCGCCGCAGTGATCGGTTCTTTCGCCACCGCCTGGATCGCAGACCGCTGGGGAGCGTCCCTCGCGGCCGTCCACACCGGAGCGTGCACCCTTCTGGGATTGGTGGGTATCCTGACACTGCCCTTCTCGGCGCCGCTAGCCGTAACCTGCGTTGCGCTGATCGGCATTGGCGGGCATTCGACGATGAACCTTGTGCACACCGCAACCTCTGATATTTACCCGCTCCCGGCCCGGGCAACCGCCTTGGGGTGGTCGAACGGTACTTCCTTCATCGGCGCCTTCCTCGGCCCGACCTTGGGCGGGGCTGCGATTGCCACCGGCGGATCATCTAGTGTCTTTGGCACCTTCGCGATTGCTGCGGGCGTGTGTCTGGCTGCGGTGGTGGGCTTGTACGTGGCTGACCGGAAAACTACTCACGCTTCGTTTCGTCACCCGCGCGGCCGCCACGGTGAGCCGCTTGTCCCTTCGGAGGTCCCCGCATGACACTGATACAGCACCCCGCAGGTGACCCCCGACCCGTTCTGGAACTGGAGGATCGTGTGTTCGACTTTGACCGGTTGCTGGATCCGGCGCCGATGGCCCTCGAGACCGGTTACCGCCGTCTTGACTCCGGGGTCTTGCACGTCGCCGTCCGGACCGACATGTACGGATGCACCGGTGAGATGTTCAACTGGTGGTTCGGAAGCCGGCCCGGGCCTCGCGAGTACGGCTGGTGGCATCCCATTGATCACGGTGCCAGTTCCTGGGCGGGAGGCACTCCGGGCGAGGCTGTCGGCTCCACCCACATCGTCACCGAGAAACTTACCGGCCTCCCCGACCAGGACCTCCTGATCGAGTTCCATGACCCGACCGAGTTCTTCACGGCGTCCGCTTACGCGGCTGCGCGTGAAGGTGGCACTGTTTCCACGGCGATTACCGGGCATGTGGGTTTTGGCCATGACGCCCCACAGCGGAAGGATGGCTCGGTGCTGGGCGGGCGTCTGCTGCACATCGGACGGGACACCGAATGGGGGCTGGTCATGCGCAGCCACTTCCTGCTCGGCTACGACCTCCCGGAAGCAGGCCTCCCCCCGGAACAGGTCACCGCCGAAGTCGATGAGGCGCTCGGGCCTAACCTCCTCCAGCACGCATATGACGAGTTCACATTCCTCTCACGGATTCTGCCGCCGTTATATGTCGCGGAAAGTCGGGGCAAAATCACCATCCCGCGGCCCTGGTAGGAGACCACAGAACCACGACAAGAAACGGGACGGACTCAACCAAGTCCGTCCCGTTTCTTCAGCTCCAGATATTTCCTCGTCCCCGACAGATCAATGACGGGGTTGAGCTCTTTCAAGCCCTCCAAAGCTGTTGTGCTCTTGGCGGCGAAGCGGTTTGTCGGCATGACAACAGCAATGGCCTGCAGCGCACCGGTGGGACCGATCATTGCTGTGGCGAGGGCGCAGATGCCCAGGTCATGCTCTTCAATGTCCACGGCCACGCCGACTCGTCGAATGAGGTCCACTTCGTCCTGAAGCTCCAACCTGTTGGTGATGGTGGTGTCCGTGAACCGTTCGAGCTCCTGAGGAAGGAGGTTTTCGGCTCGGGACGTCGGAAGCGCCGCCAGCAGGGCCTTGCCAATGCAGCTGGCATGCAAGGAAAAGCTTCTGCCGACCTTGGTGACGCCCTTGAGCCGCTCAGGGGAGGCCACCTGATCGACGATGACGACTTCGCGGCCACTGAAGATTGCCAGCTCAGCGTTCTCATTCGTGGCCCGAGCCAGGGAGACAAGCCGTCCCCGATTGGCACTGAGCAGGTAAAGATGACCGGCCATGCCGAATTTCAGCACGCCCGGACCCAGAGCGTAACCGGGCCGTCCCGGCGTGCGCACCACGTAAAGCTCTTCCTCCAGAGCCTGAATGGTCCGGTGCACGGAAGAACGGGGAAGGCCTGTGCGGGCAGCAAGTTCGGACAGGCCAAGACGCCCCCGGCTTTCGGCGAGGGCGTCCAGGATCAGGCTGACGCTGGAAAGGGTTGTCACGGCTTTATCACCGAAAGATTATTGCCGCCTAGGTTCCGGCCGTCCAGATACGGCTAACGGTCAACTGCCGAAAGGACCAGTCCACACCGTCCACCAGTAGCTCATACTGGCCGAGCGTGTGCACGAACGGGGCATCGCCGCCCAGAAGCCATCGGGTGTAGTGGGCAGTGGCAAGCCACTGCCCTTCCTCCTGAGCGGGGACCACGATCAGGTTGCTCACGTCGTGCCGGTGCGCTTCGGGTCTGCTCCATAATTGCGTGAACAGCTGCCGTGCCCCCTCGGGATCCATGGACCCGGCAGTGGGAAACTGCACGTCACTGCTTCCCAGCAGGTCGACAACGGCGTCGACGTCCTTGCGGTCTGCGATGGCCACGTACATGTGCAGGAGATTAGCGATCTGATGTCTGGCCTCAGCGGCCTGGATGCTCATCGTGCCAGTTCCGAATGTGCAGCCTGCCATTGGCGTACCCAGAACCGGCCGTAATCGTTACCATGTGGGGTCCGTTGCACAGTGTGGACATGGAATTGTTTGGGCGTGCGGTAGTCGAGGAAAACGCCGCAGTGATGGTCCAGTTCGGCGATGACAACGGGGGATTGGATTCGGTAGTAGAAGACATCACCGGGCTCGTGTCCGCCGATCCAGGAGAACCAGGTCTCGTCCAGATGGTCCTGGACCTCACGCATCCGCGCCGCACGGGGGCCTTCCGGCAATGGAAGTACGAATTGTTCGACGATGGAGAGGGCGATTCGCTGCGCCTCGGCTGGCATGTCCGGCACACGGATCCCTTCGAAGGGAATGATCCGGTTGTCTTGAAACGCGCCGGCGAGGTGCCTTTCGTCTCCGGGATGAACCCGGCCCTCAGGCATGGCCGGGTCGACCATTCGCTGGTAGATCGTCGCGGCGGCTTGTTGCTCCGCGGGCAGGGCGGCCATGAGGTCGATGCCGAGTTTGATTCGGTCTCCGAAAGCAGCAACGCCGGCGTGGGGGCCCTCATCGATCTCATTGGGTTCGGCTCCGAAGAAGACCGGACTGAGGGACATGCGTCCTTCCACGACCAGGCAGTTGACTGCGCAGTGGTGCCCGTAAAGCTGCCATCCCCACGGGGCCGTCTGATGCGGGGTTCCGTATAGGGCGAAGTTGTAGCTGAACTCGTTCAGGACGCTTTCGAGTTGCACGACCTGTCCAAGGAAACCGTTGATCAGCATCATGCCGTGTGCGAGTTGATATCCCTCCGGGCTTAGTGATGCTCCCATGAGCGCCAGAGCCCTTTCGCGGACCTCCAGGGGCTGGAACTCGAGCCTGAGCCCGGTATCGAACTGCATGAATTCGGGATTGGCCCAGGTCTGCCACTCCACGGCGTCCACCGGGTACGTAAGCTTCTCCCGGTCCTCGGCGGAAACCGAAGCCAGCAGAGCCTCGGCTGCCTCGACCATTGCGGGAACCGGAGCCTCCTCGCCCGGCAACGCCGGCGCAAAAGGGTAGAGGCCTTCCCGCAGCGCGCCGTCTTCGGTGACTCCACGGAATTCGTTCAGGTAGAGAGGCGTCCAACCCTTGATCAGTTCACCGGTGAAGGTCCCCTCCTTCTGGGCGGTCTGGCGGTAGGCATACGCATCAAGACCCTTCACCTCTTCAATGCGGGGATGGCCTTCTGGAAAGAGGTACTGGCGAAATTCTGCTGTGTTCATGGGCGCACTCCTTCGTGCTCGGACAATCGAGTCAGTGGTTGTGGTTGATGACGGCTTGCCTGACAGTGGCAATGTCACCATTGGCGATCGCTTCCACAAGTTCGGCGTGAACCCGCAGGCGATCGGCTCTGTAGGCCGCCGCCGCGGCCTCGTCCTCATCGAAGCGTGATGAAGCCGACGACAAATGCCCGAGTGTTCCGATATACACGGCGCGAGCCATCGCATTCGGACATATCGCAGCGATCCTCTCGTGCAGCGCCCAGTTCGCCCGCATGAATCCGTTCCAGTCCGCGGAGGACTCCATGTTGGCCACGAGAAGACGCAGCTCGGAGATGTCCTCGTTGGAGCGGCAGCGGGCAGCCCCGACGTCGATCAGTTCTTCGAGGTGCTCCCGCAGTTCAATGGCGTCTATGACGGCGGAGGGCTGCTCGCCGACGGTCAGGAGCGTATGGCGCAGCCGGACGACGGGGCTGGTTTCCGCGACGAAGAGCCCGCCGGCGCGACCTGGCCGAATCTCCAACACCCCCCGCTCCCGCAGGAGCCGGACCGCCGCACTCACCGTTGCACGGGCATAACCGGTTTCTTCCCGCAGCGAGGGCAGGGTGCCCACGAGGGTGCCCGGCTCCAAACTCTGGGCACGGATCCGCTCCTCCAACGCAGCAGCGAGATGATCCGCCCGCGAACGCGGCGCGACCAAATTCAACCCCCCAGCCGGAGCGATGCCCGGAGTCCCGGAAGCCTGTACGGCAGGCTGTACGGCGCCGGAGGTCTGTGTCATGCTTCACATTGAAGCACAAAAGGTGCGAATGTTTTAGCTCTTTTCGACAATGGCTGTCGGAAGGTGAAGGAGAGTCCCATGAAGATCGTTGGTATCCGTCGCAATGCTGGCCCTGTGGAGGTCGCCACGCTTTCCGCGGAGGGGCAGAGTGTCTCTGTGCTGGCCGGGCTTGAGCAGTTCTGGGCCGCCCCGGCCCAGCACCTTGCGTCAGCTACGTCCGTGGAAACCCTGCCGTCGGCCGGTCTCGAGTTCGTCCCGCCGGTCCTGCCTGGCGCCCGGGTGATCTGCATCGGCCTGAACTACCTCAAACACGTAGCCGAAGGCTCCTTCAAGGACCAGGAACTTCCCAAATACCCCACCCTGTTCGCGCGGTGGACGCAGTCCCTCACCGTTGATGGAGCCGCGGTACCTGTTCCGTCGGGGGAGGATGGGCTGGATTGGGAAGGAGAGATCGTCGCCTGGGTGGGTGAAACCCTCGTTGATGCCTCCCCGGAGGAAGCACTTGAGGCCATTGTCGGTTATTCCGTTTTCAACGACCTCACCGCCCGTCGCGCTCAAAAAATCACCTCCCAGTGGATCCTGGGTAAGAACGCTGACCTTTCCGGTCCGGTCGGACCGATGGTTCCCGCCAATGAGGTCGGTGATCTGCGCGACGGCCTCAGGGTCCAAACCCGTGTAAACGGCGAGACCGTGCAGGACGGGAACACCATCGAGATGGTCTACACCGTAGGTGACACACTGGCGCACATCTCCAAGACCTTCACCGTTCGCCCCGGTGACCTGCTCGCCACCGGAACCCCCTCCGGTGTCGGCTACGCACGCACACCCCAGTGGCTCCTGCAGCCTGGCGACGTCGTTGAAGTCGAGGTTGAAAAGATTGGCACGCTGCGCAATTCCATCGTTGGCAGCGAAGCTCGCCACAACGCTGTCCGCAAAGTCCACGATGCACTGCAATAAGCGCCGAACCTCCCCTAACAGAGGTCACCGTCCTTGACGTGAGCCGGACGCTCACAGCCCCGTACTGCAGCGCCCTCCTTGCCGACCTTGGTGCAATCATCATCAAAGTGGAAATCGCCACAGGCGGTGACGTAACCCGTCTATTCCCGCCCTTCAAAGGCCAGCACAGCTTCAACGTCAAATCAATCAGTCGTGAACAGTGCCCTTCGGTCGGCGCCCTACTGAGCTTCTGCAGCTCTGAAGCGTGCGCTGCTCATCTCAAGTGCCGCTTACAAGGAGCACTTACATCACCAACCCATCCGCTGAAGTTGGCGTTGGCAGCCGGACAACCTTTGGAGAGAGCATGACCACCGAGACAAAAGCATCAGCGACAAGTAATAGCGGCGGGGGAGGAGGCCCATTGGCTGGTCGCCTCGTCGTGGATCTCAGCCGGGCCCTCGCCGGCCCCCATGCCGGTATGATGCTCGGCGATCTGGGAGCCCGCGTCATCAAGGTCGAGACGCCGCGGACCGGAGACGACACCCGCGGGTGGGGCCCGCCCTTCGTGGGCCCGGAGGACGACCGCCAGTCCACCTATTTCCTGTCCTGCAACCGGAACAAGGAGTCCATCGCCCTGGACCTCAAGAGCGACGACGGCAGGGTGGTCCTCACGGAACTGCTGCGTCGCGCCGACGTGGTCGTGGAGAACTTCCGGCCGGGGGTCCTGAACCGGCTCGGCTTCTCCACCGACGCGATGCTCGAGCTCAACCCGGGGCTGGTCATCCTCTCGATTACCGGCTTCGGCCATGACGGGCCCGAGGCCAGGCGCAGCGGCTACGACCAGATCGTGCAGGGCGAGGCGGGCCTTATGTCCGTCACCGGCCCGGATCCGGACAACCCGCAGCGCGTCGGCGTCCCGATCGCCGACCTGCTGTCCGGCATGTACGGGGCGTACGGTGTGGTCGCCGCCCTGCTGGAGCGGGAACGAACGGGGCGTGGACAAGTGGTGCGCACGTCTCTGCTCGCCTCGATCATCAGCGTGCACGCCTTCCAGGGCACGCGGACCACGGTCGCGGGCGAGGTCCCGCAGGCGCAGGGCAACCATCACCCCTCGATCGCCCCCTACGGGCTCTTCAGCTGCCGCGGTGGCAAGGTCCAGATCAGCGTGGGCAGCGAGAAGCTGTGGGCCACCTTCACCTCGGCCTTCGGGATACCCGCGGATCGGCTCGAGTTCGCCACGAACGCGGACCGCGTGGGCCACCGGGACCTGCTGATCGGTGTCGTCGAGGACGCGTTCTCGGCCTACGAGGCGGAGCCCCTGCTCGCGAAGCTCAATGAGGCGGGCATCCCCGCGGGCAAGGTCCGGACCCTCGATGAGGTGTACGCGTGGGAGCAGGTCCACTCGCAGGGCCTGTTGCTCACCGTGCAGCACCCGGTCCTCGGGGACATCGCGCTACCAGGCCCGCCGCTGCGCTTCTTCGACGGACAAGATGAGACCACGCTCACCATCCACCTGGCACCGCCCCTGCTCGATGGCGACGGCGACGCGATCCGCGCTTGGCTCGCCGGGCCGGCGGCGGACGTGAAGGCGTGAGCGGCGACACCCGGGCAAGGCACCTCACGGCTCGCCAGCTGATCGGAGCCGTGCTCGACACCGGATCCTTCACCTCCTGGGACGCCCCGGTATCCTTATCCCCTCCGGCGGCCGGCGTCGCCTACCAGGAGGAGTTGCGGCGGGCACGGGAGAAAAGCCGTGAGGACGAGTCCGTCCTCACGGGCGAGGGGCTGATCCACGGCCGCCGGGTCGCCGTGATCGTCTCGGAGTTCACGTTCCTGGCAGGCTCCATCGGCAGCACCGCGGCACACCGCATCACGTCCGCCATCCAACGGGCGACGTCGGAGGGCCTGCCGCTACTTGCCGGCCCCGCCTCGGGCGGGACCAGGATGCAGGAGGGGACCCCCGCGTTCCTGTCGATGGTCGACATCACCGGGGCGGTGCGGGCGCACCGGCAGGCCGGCCTTCCCTACCTCGTGTACCTGCGCCACCCGACCACGGGCGGGGTCATGGCGTCCTGGGGATCTCTGGGCCACGTGACCGTCGCCGAGCCCGGGGCGCTGCTGGGGTTCCTCGGCCCGCGCGTGTACGAGGCGCTGTACGGCACGCCGTTCCCGACCGGCGTCCAGACCGCCGAGAACCTGTTCGACAAGGGGCTCATCGACGCCGTCGTGCCACCCGAGCACCTCGCGGGCATCGTCGACACGGCCCTGACCGTACTCCTCGCGGAGGCGCCCCTGCCACGCGACGCGCCATCGACGGCGTCCGTGCGCTTCGGCGGGCAGTCGGCCTGGAGTTCCATTCTCATCTCGCGGAACCGGCGCCGCCCGGATCTCCGCCGCCTGCTCGCCCACGGAGCGCGGGACGTGCTGCCGCTCAACGGCACGGGCCAGGGAGAGAAGGACCCGGGGCTGCTGCTCGCCCTGGCGCGCTTCGGTGAGCAGCCGTGCATCGTGCTCGGCCACCAGCGGCCACGCCAGCCGGGCGATTCGGTCATGGGGCCGGCATCGCTCCGGGAAGCGCGCCGTGGCATGAAGCTCGCCGAGGAGCTCGGCCTGCCGCTGCTCACGGTCATCGACACCGCCGGAGCGGACCTGTCGAAGGAAGCGGAGGAGGGTGGGCTGGCCGGGGAGATCGCCCGTTCCCTGCACGACCTCATCGGGCTCGCGTCGCCGTCCGTCTCCGTGCTCCTCGGACAGGGTGCGGGCGGCGGGGCCCTCGCGTTGCTGCCGGCCGACAGCACCATCGCCGCCGAGCACGCGTGGCTCTCGCCGTTGCCACCGGAAGGGGCCAGCGCGATCGTGCACCGTACCGTCGAGCGTGCTCCCGAGATGGCGGAGGCGCAGGGCGTGAAGGTCGCGGCACTCGTGGACCGCGGCGTCGTGGACCATGTGGTGGACGAGCGGCCGGACGCAGCCGAGGAGGGCCGCGCCTTCTGCCAACGGATGGCCGCGGCCATCGAGTATGAGCTAGCGCGGGTCCGGGGCCTGCCCACAGAGGACCGGCTCGGCCGGCGCGCAGGGAAGTACCGGGCCAGCGCCCGCTCTGTGACTGCGATTTGAGCGCCTGAAGGGAAGCGTTGCGTGACGCTTCTGACTGTGCCCTGCTGAAAGATCCTCCTACGAGACGCTCATCGCGTGCACGAACGAAGCAGTAACTTAGCCACAAGTGGACGGCTTCGAGCTCCACCCGCCCATATATGGATGACTAATTCTGTGCTGCGGCCACAGCTGGAGGCCTGGGGTCGTCTGAGGCGATGGAGCAGCCAGGTGAGGGCGTCCAGTATCACTCTGACTAACGGAGTGACTGCGAGTGGTTGCCGACTTCCGCGAGTCCTGGCGCCGCAGGGACAGCTTTTGGGTCAATAGCAGTACAACCCCGGTACCGCCCTGGTCCTCTGATGTAGATCGAAGGCCAGTCGACTCCTACAGCACGATCGTTCTGGTGCTAGTGAGCGTCCAAGCAGGGGCGCCGCGCGAGGATTGAGCGTCAGTGGAAAGAGGCAGCCCTTCTGCCGGAATCAGAAGGGGGTCAGTGTGACTCGTTACATCGAGAAGTGAGCAAGCAACTTCCGCAAGATGGAGGCGAGCTGTCGCTGCTCATCATCGCTCAGCGATTCCAGTAGAGACTTCTCGAACATGAAGTGATGGGGGAGCCATTCATCGAGTTCCCGCCGCCCCTCCTCTGTCAGCCTGACCAACGTGGAGCGCCTATCTGTAGTGGATACCTCTCGTTCAACCCACCCCTCTTGTTCCAATCGTTTCAGACGACCCGAGAGGCCGGCTGACGAGACAAGGTTGGCTGCGTTGATCTCACTCGGCGTGAGCGAGTAGGGGTGGCCTGCGCGCCGAAGCGTGCGGAGCACGTCGAAATCCCCGCGATTAGCCAACAGTCGACCTCCACGGCGCTGCAGAGCATTGTTCTGCGCTTCCTCAATGCTGTGACCAAGCCTCTCAATCCGGGCAAGCACGTCTGCAGGACTGACATCAAGAGCAGGCCATGTCCTGGCCCAATCCCTTCGAGCAGCATCCACGGCATCACCCACGGCGTCGTACGCAACATCATCCGCAACATGGTCCACAGCGGCATGGTCAGGCCGTTCACTTTTCTGATCCAAGGCTCTAGTATCACTCAGTTCGTACCGATTATATAATTAGCTCGCGAGCGAGCTAATATGATGCCATGACTACGCCCGCCGCTATACGCCTGCCATCTCCTCCTCATCCCCGAACGCGGGTCCTCACCATCACTGCACTGGGCGCCATGCTGGCGATCATGTTGACGACCGGACTGACAGTGGCGATCCCTGCGATTCGTAATGAGTTCCAAGTAGACGCGACTGTGATTGGGTGGGTTCTGTCCGGTTACACATTAGCTTTCGCCATGTTCTCCCTTACAGGTGGAGCACTGGCCGATAAATTCGGTGCGAACCGGACCTTCGCTACTGGGCTCGGCATCTTCGCTGCCGCCTCAGTGCTAGCAGCCTGCGCTCCAGGCGTTACGATCATCGTCGCCGGAACCTTCATGGCAGGTATCGGCGCCGCCCTGGTGCTGCCCGCATCCTTATCAATTATTCAATTCACTTATCGGGGTGACGAGAAACGACGCCACCGGGCAATCAGCACCTGGGCGGCAGCGAACGCCGTGGGTGCAGCCGTCGGCCCAGTTATCTGCGGACTGTTGGTCACAAGTTTGTCTTGGCGCTTTCTATTCGTGGTCGTTGCAGCCCTGGCCGCAGTTCTTGTTGTCGTAAGCGCCCGCGCAGTGGCCTCCATGCCCCGGCACACTCACCAGCTAGATTTTCCGGGCCAGATTGTCATGGTGCTTCTACTCGGCGTTCTCGCCTACGTTGCACACGAGTCGGCCCGCTTGCCGCTGTGGATGATCGTCGTTGGCAGTGTCGCTGTTCTAGTGCTTGCTGTCCTGTTCGTTTTGGTTGAGCGTCGCCACAGCACACCTATGCTTCCGATGAGCCAGCTACGAGACGTTCCTTTCAGCTCCACGGCATTGGCTACGATCATCGGCACCGGCGCATTCTTTGCAGGCATCTATACCGTCAGTGTTTCCCTGCAGGACGATTTTGGTATGAGCGCCTTTGTCTCGGGTCTTGCCTTACTTCCTCTTGCTGGAGGCAACATCATTGCGGCGCTGCTCGCACCGCGTATGACCTCCTGGATTGGAAACAGGGGCGTGATGATCGTCGGGTCCGTTCTTCTCGTTCTGGCTCTGGTCGCATTCCCTCTTCTCTACTCCAGCTACCTCTCTCTTGTCGGTCCCATGATCACAATCGGTGTCGCCTTCGGTCTGCTTGTACCGAGCACATCAGCTGCAGGACTCGCCCGCGCACAAACAGGGAAAGCCGGTGTTGCCTCAGGCGTCACCGCAGGGGGAAGGGAACTGGGGGCAGCGTTGGCAGCTGCGTCACTTCTTCCCCTCGGCGCTCCCGGCGCACTGTGGGCAGGAGCAGCAGTAGGTCTCGTTGCCCTGATCATCGTCATTGCCGGTGTCCGTAAGGTGGATCAGCCCTCCTGAGTTCTCCTCCAAACCCTGGGGATCGTTTACGAGGATCTCTGATGGCCGTCGGGTCTCCTTCTGCACCGCTAGGATCCGGACCATGACTAAAGAAGGATCAGGGCGTATCCCATCAGGTGCTCGTGCACGAGCGAGTCGTGCCGTGTTCTTGGATGTAGACGGTACCTACGCACACTTTGGGGTCGTACCGGTAGGGCATGTCCTTGCCGTTCGTGAAGCGCGCAAGGCCGGCCATCGAGTTCTGCTGTGTACGGGGCGCCCATTGTCGATGTTGTCCGAGGGCATTCTTGGCGCCGGTTTTGACGGGATCGTGGCCAGTGCTGGTGCCTATGTCGAAGTAGCGGGCGAGGTGCTTGCGGATTGCCGCTTCCCGGCGGATCTCGCTGCTCGCACTGTCGCGGAGCTTGATGCCCAAGACGCTGTTTATATCCTCGAATCACAGGAGCGCCTTTATGCGCCGAAGGCGGCGATCCAGCGTTTGGGAGCGATGATCGAGGCATACTTCCGGCGGGAGCCGGACGGTGAAGCGGTCGGGTCTTCGGTCATCCTTGACGCGCTATCACCCATTACGAACGCGGTAGAAGTGCACTTTGCGAAGATCTCCGTGTTCGATAGCCCTACCCCTATGGACCGTCTGGCTGATCGCATCGGGTGCGACATCGCCGTCATTGAGAACTCAATCACCGGAGAGAGCAGGCATGCCGGTGAGCTCTATCAGCGGGGGATCAACAAAGCCGATGGAGTGGCGGCGGTCGTAGCCCGTCTCGGGATAGACCGCGCGGACACAGTCGCAATTGGTGACGGGGACAATGACCTGGAAATGATCGCTTACGCGGGTGTCGGGATTGCTATCGAAGGGTCTTCCCCCGAGCTCATGGCACTCGCGGATCGTACAGCTGCTCCGCCGCACAGCGAGGGCCTTGTGGCCGCCTTCGCCGATCTCGGGCTCTTCGACGAGGCGGTATGACCTTCTGACAGCCAATCGATATAAGCCCTGCCTCAGGACAGCCGTGGAACAGGTACGAGAAGGGGACGGCCCTTAGCTTCAGCCTGAAGGGTCCGCTGCCGTTGGATGCTGCGAGAGATTGGTGGTTCCACAGCCTCGTATCAGCACGCTTATGTGATCCAGCATAAGGACCACATGATCAGAGAAGGTCCTTATGCGGCGTCGTGATTGGTCTCCAGAATTTGAGCCAGGCGAGTAAGGGCCTCTGCGGCCCCCTCGCCCTCGGCGCGCAGCACCACCGTGTCGCCGTGTTCGGCACCCAAGCTCATGAGCGAAAGTATGGACGCGGCGTCCAGTGCCTTATCGGCGGCATCACTCTCGGCGGCGATGCTGATCTCAAGGTGCTCGTACTCGGCGGCGGCCTCGGCGAAGATAGCGGCCGGGCGGGCGTGCAGGCCGGTTGTCGATGCGATGGTGGCAGTGCGCTCGATCATAGAATTGGTGTCCTTTGTTGCAGGTGCGTTGCAGGTGCGTTGCAGGTGCGTTGCAGGTGCGTTGCAGGTGGTTTCGGGTGAAGTGTTGTTGTTGGTGTCAGCCCAACCGGAGGTCGTCAACCATACGGGCGACGTGCAGGGTCAGATAGGTGCTCTCGTCCTCGGTGAGCGGTTCTCCGAGGCGTAGCTCGAGCACCGCCTGTAGCTTTAGCGCCGTGGCGTAGGCGCCAGGGTACGCCTCCCGGATGGCGGTGCTGAGCTGGGTGGTGCCCTCGTCCAATTGTCGGCCGGTATGGGCACGTACGAAGAAGTAGCGCAGGTGGGTGATGAAACGGGCGGCGTTGATGGTGTTGCGGTCAAAGGGCCGGCCGTAAGCCTGTTCCATGACCTCGAACAGCTGCGTGAAGACCCCGGTCATCTGGTAGGTGAAGGATAGGTCGCCGGTGGCGAATCCGGCGTTCACCAAGTGCAGGGCGATCGGCACCGCCTCCTCCTGGGGCAACGGTTGCTCCAGGCAGGTGTTGACGTGGTCAAGGACCCGTTGGGCGATACGCAACTCGTCGGGGTAGAGATGGGCGACTTCGACCCGCAGCGGATATTCAAGATCAATACCCTGCTGCAGGCGCTTGACGGCAAAACTGATGTGGTCCGCCAAGCCGACGACGGTGGTGGAATTCAGCGGTGGAGCCATGTCTGCGCGTGCTACCTGCAGGGCCTCATCAGCAAGCGATAAGTACTCCGACGGTATTGCCGCGACCAGCGCCCCGAAGTTGTCCGCGTCGCGCCCGTTCTCGGGCACGAACACCTGCACCACCTTGGTGGTGTCCACCTTTTGGCCCGGCTTGGCTTGGAAGCCCAGGCCCCGGCCGGTGAGAATCACCTCTCCGCCGGTGTCCTTCCGGGCGAGGACGACGTTGTTGTTGAAGACACGCAGTATCTCCATATCGCCCTCCCTTTCCTTGATTCTTTTATCGATTTGGTTGGCTTTGGCGGCAGGGACCGTCAGGCTCCCGCCGCCAGGGCCCTGGCAGTGGTGTTACCGCAGCGCTGCGCCGTTGGTGGCGATCACGTCTTGGTACCAGTCAAAGGACTTCTTCCGGTAGCGAGCCAGGGTGCCTGTCCCGTCGTCATTGCGATCGACGTAGACGAAGCCGTAGCGCTTGCTCAGCTGCGCGGTCGAGGCGCTGACCAGGTCGATGCATCCCCATGTGGTATAGCCCAGCAAATTCACCCCATCGGCGATTGCTTCGCGAGCCTGCACCAAATGGTCGTTGAGGTAGGCGATGCGGTAGTCATCCACGACAGTCTTGACCCCGTCGACCTCCACGAGCTTGTCTGCAGCCCCGAGCCCGTTCTCGACGATGAACAGCGGTTTTTGCCACCGCTCCCAGTAGTCGTTCATGACCACCCGCAGACCCTGCGGGTCAATCTGCCACCCCCACTCCGAGGCCTCCAGAGTTGGGTTGGGCACACCGCCCATCAGGTTTCCGGCGCCTTGGGTCTTGGTCGGATCTGCCGTCTCACACGTGCTCATGTAGTAGCTGAAGGACACGAAGTCCACGGTGTGGGTCAGGTCCTCCCGATCCTGGTCGGTGATCGTCAGGTTGATGCCCTGTTGGCGGAAGCGACGCAACAGATACCCGGGATACTCACCCCGGCAGTGGACGTCCCCGAAGGCGTAGGAGTCGTGAGCCGTGTGCATGGCCGCAACTACGTCATTGGGATCCGGGGTCAGCGGGTAGACCGGCATCGCGATGATCATGCACCCCACCTGTGCTTGCGGCATGATCTCCCGGGCCAAGCGTGTCGCCCGGGCCGAGGCCACCAGTTCGTGATGGATCGCCTGGTAGAGGTCCTGCTGGGACAGCTCCTGCTTCGGGGTCGATATCCCTCCGGACATGAAGGGAAAGTGCAGCACCGAGTTGATTTCGTTGAATGTCAGCCAGTACTTCACCCGCTCCCCGTACCGCTCGAACAGGACCCGGCAGTAGCGCTCATAGAAGCCGATCATCTCCCGGGAGGTCCACCCGTTATAAGTACGGGCAAGATGCAACGGGGTCTCGTAGTGGCTGATCGTCACCAGCGGTTGGATTCCGTGGCGTTCGAGCTCGTCCAACACCCGGTCATAGAAGGCCAGGCCCTCCTCGTTCGGGGTCTGCTCATCACCGTTAGGGAAGATGCGGGACCAGGCGATGGAGAAGCGGAAGACCTTGTATCCCATTTCGGCGAACAGGGCGATGTCCTCGGCATAGCGGTGGTAGAAGTCAATGGCTACCTGCTTGAGGTTGTCCTCAGTGGGTCCCTCTGTGGGCTGCGTCTGCAGCCCACGGGGCATGACGTCCTGGATGGACAGACCCTTGCCGCCCTCGTCAAAAGCGCCTTCGATCTGGTTGGCGGCGGTCGCCCCGCCCCACAGGAACCCCTCGGGGAAGCCCTGAGGGGAGGTCCTGTCGCAAGTCGTGGTCATGTGGTGCTCCTTGATGTGTCATTCATGCTTGCTCATTCGAATTTGGTCTTGGTACGTGTCAGATTTGCACAATCAAATTTGCACAGTCACCGCGGGCTGACCGTGGGTCACCGTGCCCTGTGCGACCGGAATGACGTTGGCCAGCTGAGCGGTATTGGTGATGACCACCAGGGTGGTGGGGTCATAGCCGGCCTTGGCCACGACATCCAGGTCGACCACTGCCAGCAAGTCTCCTGCGTTCACGTGGTCGCCGCGGGTAACGGCCGCGCTGAAACCGCGACCGTTCAGCTTGACGGTGTCAATGCCGATGTGGACCAGCACCTCCACCCCGCTGGCGGACTTGATGCCATAGGCATGTCCCGACTTCATCGCGGCTCTCACTGTGCCGGAAATCGGGGCATAAATGTGTCCGTTGGCGGGAACGATACCCACTCCCTTGCCCATGGCCTCTGAGGAGAAGACCTTGTCCGCTACTTCCGTCAGGGCCACAGCTGTCCCGTCCACGGGGGAGAGGATCCCCAAGGTGCCGGCGACCTCGGTCGCGACAGCCGTGCCGGCGGGCCGGGCGGCCATGGCCGAGGTGGCACCGGAGGAGGTGCCGAGGGTGGTGCCGACAGCCGCGGAAGCATCCTGGGCGGTGGGAGCCAGCAGGTCAGTACCACCTGGTTGCACGGCTGCGGCGGGAACCTCAGCCTCCCGCGAGGTGAAGAGGAAGGTCAGGGTGAAGGCGATCACTACTGCAACTCCGGTGCCGGACAGCTGCAACGTGAAACTGCCAACCTGCGTGTACGCGGGCAGCGCCAGTACGGAGGCGAAAACGAAGGCGTTTGCGGCGCTGCCGCCGATGGCGGCGATGGCCCCACCTACTACGCCGCCGGCAATGCCGAAGTAGAAAGGCTTTTTCAGCGGCAAGTTCACACCGTAGATCCCGGGCTCGGTGATTCCAGCCAGGAACCCGGACAGTGCGGCCGGACCGGCGACCTCGCGCCGGGCGGCATTGCGGGTGCGGACGAACACCGCCAGGGTTGCCGCGGCCTGGGCGAGCACCGCAGCTACCAGCGGACCCATCAGCAGGGAGTAGCCCTGAGTGGCAAGGTCATTGGCGAACAGGGGAACGAAACCCCAGTGCAGGCCGAAGATGACGAACACCTGCCAGAACCCGCCCATGATCGCACCGGCCAGCCATGGGGCGACGTCGAAGAGTGCGGTAATTCCGCCTGACACGCCTTGGGCGGCGAGGGTGGTGACCGGTCCCACCGTCATCAGTACCAACGGCACCATGATCAGGATAGTGAGCAAAGGCGTACTGAAGTTCCGCAGCGCGGAGGGGATGACCTTGTTCAGGAACCGTTCCAGGTATCCCTGCAGCCAAACGGCAACGATGATCGGGATCACTGAGCTGGTGTAGTTCATGATCACCACTGGCAGACCCGCGAAGGACACCGGTGCCCCGGCCGATCCCAGTGCCACGATGGAGGGGTACACCAGGGCCCCTGCAATGGCCATCGAGGTGAATTGGTTGGTTTTGAACCGCCGGGCGGCGGTGATCGCCAAGAACAGCGGGAGGAAGTAGAAGATCGAATCGGCGGCCGCGGCCAGAATGACGTTGGTCTGGGATTCAGGGTTCAGCCAGCCGAACTGGTTGGCCAGACTCAGAAACGCTTTCAGCAGGCCCGCCCCGGCCAGCGGCCAAATGATGGGGTTAAAGATCGAGGAGATGAGATCGATGAGCCGGTTGAACAGATTGCCCTTCGGCGCATCATCTTCGGCAGGCGAATCCTCGCCGGTGAGCTTGGTGATTTTCCCCAGCTCGGCATACACCGTGGGTACGTTGTCGCCCACAACCACCTGGAACTGGCCGCCGGCCTGCATCACCGTGATCACTCCGGGCAATTTCTCTATGGCGGATTTGTCAGCCTTCGCATCGTCGCGCAGCCTCAAACGCAGGCGGGTGGCACAGTGTGTGGCGGAAGCGATGTTTGATTCACCTCCCACCTCCTGCACGATCCCTGCGGCTAGCGACCTGTAATCCACAGCAGCCATGTCGAGCCTCTCTATCGGTCTTCGGGCACAAAAAAAGACCCGAGTCGCATATCTTCATGCGGCTCAGGTCTTGCCCCTATTTGGGTAACAATCCTTCCAGGCGTCATTCACCCGTCGAATAAAAATACCTGTGCCTGGCATCACATGCAAGTCGTATAGGCGAAGTCCCACCTGCGCTAGAAGGTGCCGGTCAGCACCGGCGACCAAACGGTCTAGGACCGTAACCTCCTCCGGGCGACCTGTGTGCCGCCATCAGGTTCAGCGCCTGCCCTGCCCAGGGCAACGTCAACATCACCGGCGTTACTGGGTAGTTGACGATGCCACGGAGAAAGGAGCAGTCGAGTGCACGCGAAAAGCTGAGGAACGTACTGCAGGCTTCGCTCCAAAAGGGCTCTGATCAGGCGTTTTGCATCGCCGATAACTAGTCTTCTGTCAGGCAAATCGGGATTTTATGCCGACCCTTCCGAGCATGCGAGTAATATAATGCCCTTATGAGTACTGTCAGTCTTCTTGCGACTACATCGACGCCTGGCGATCGCGTTCGGGTGCATCCTGTGCCTGTCGATCAGCAAGCCTTGGTCCGCGGTATCGGTCAGCGGTTGCGTTCGGCCCGGCGGGCGAGGGGTATGACTTTGGATGATGTGGCACTCGGCGTCGGCCTCCACAGGACGTACTTGAGCAAGATCGAGCAGGGACACCGCGAGGTGCCGGCGATGACTTTGTTTCGTCTCTGCCAGGTGCTCGACGCTGATATTGCCGCGGTGATTAACGGCGTCGAAGTCGTTTCCGGTCGCAAGTTCAGCGGAAGGGCGCCTCTTGAATTGCAGTCGCTCTCGGCGTCCCAGGAGCGCAGGATTCAGATGGTGCGGGCATTCCTGCAGCCTGGCTGGTTGTGCCACTTCCCGGCTGCAGAAGCCAGCCGCGCGATCACCATTCTCGTCGTGCAGGGAAAGTGTGAATTGCGGACTCCACGGGAGATCTACCAGCTGGGGGAGGGGGACTGCGTCACGATTACGCTGCGGACATCCTTTACCTGGGCGACCGCGAAGGTCGCATCCTCGTGTGTCATCAGTGCGGCACCGAGCGTCGACCGGTTCGCTTCATGGCTGCGTCGCTCGGCTTTCCTTGAACCTCATGCGGCCTGAACCATAAAGGTGCCGGCTATGCCTGGTTGATTACCACGATGCGGACGAAGTGCACGGGAGCATCTGCGGGGTTGATGTAGGAGTAGCTGCGGTCTGTGGCGATCCTGGCCACCGAGCCGGTCGGAACGATGTGGATGTCGTTCCCGATGGCCAACGCCAGCTCGCCCCGTGTGACGAGCAGGATCTCCTCTGATCCTTCCGGGTCCGGTTCGGCGTCGTAGCGGTCGCGGGGTCCCAACGTCCAGTCCCAGAGCTCGGCTGGGCCGTGGCAATGGGAGGTGACGAACACGCGCCCGGTGCTCCCTTCCACGGCTCCTGCCCACACTGCTTTAGCGTCATCGTCGTGAACGATCTCGATCAGTGTCTCGGCCCGGGACCGAACGAGGACGGAAAAGTCGACCCCCAGGGCCCGGGCGATCTTGTCCAGCGTGACGAGGGACGCGTTCGCGTTGCCCCCTTCGATGGCGGTGAGCATGCGTCGTGACACATCCGCTTTCCGGGCAAGGTCGGTCACGGACACCTTCTGCTTCGCCCGGAGCTGGCGGATCGTCGAGCCGACGAGGGCAACGAGTTCGCTGCGGTCCTCCAGTGCTTCTGTCATGCTTCTCCCTCATATGGGCGATAAATTGCGCGTTCCTGTTTACGTTATCAGCGCCCGAAGACAACCGGTGTCAGGGCTCAACGCCGGTGAGAAACCTGTAGAGCACCCTGGCACCGAAGCGGAGCCCGTCCACGGGCACCTTCTCGTCGACACCGTGGAACATGGCGCTGAAGTTGTAGCCGGCGGGAAGCTGCAAGGGCGCGAAACCGTAGCCCTGGATGCCGAGCCCGGCGAATGTCGCGTTGTCGGTCGACGCGGAGGAGCTGTAGGGGATGATGCGGGCTCCCGGGTCCTCGGCGGCCAGCGCCTCCCGCATTTGGGTGGTGATGGGTGCGAACGCGTCGGACTGATCCGAGGGGGTCAGATCAAGCACATCGATACGAATATCGGGACCGGTGAGGTGCGCGATCTGGTCGAGGAACTCTGTTTCATGCCCGTGGAGGAACCGTCCGTCGACAAGTGCTTCCGCCGACCCGGGAACGACGTTGATGGACGCCCCTGCGCGCAGGACGGTCGGGTTGGCGACATGGCGGAGCGAGGACGTGAGCATGTCCATCACCGGGGTCAGCACGGAGCCGGGGCGCGGCCCCTCGTCGGCAAGGGTGCCGCCGGCAATGTTCTGATCGGCGATGTTTTCGCCGGTCAGGTCCTCCAGGTCGCGGACCATGGATTCGGTGGTCGGGCTCAGCTGCACCGGCCAGGTGTGGGCGGCGATTCGTTCCACAGCACCGGCGAGGGTCCCAATGGCGCTGCGCGGGTTGGTGATGGAGGCGTGGCCGGCCCGGCCCGTCGCTGTCAGTTGCAGCCACGCGACGCCCTTGCGTCCGGTTTCGATCAGGTAGGCACGTCGATTGGCGGGCAGGTCGATGGAGAATCCACCGACCTCGCTGATCGCCTCGCTGCACCCGTCGAGCCAGTGACGGTGCTGTGTGCTGATGAACCGGGACCCGAGGGTGAACCCGTTTTCCTCATCGGCGAGGAACGCCAGGACGAGGTCCCGGCGCGACTTCGTGCCGGTGCGGTGCATGTGCCGCACGCAGGCGAGGATCATCGCGACCATGTGCTTCATGTCGATCGCACCGCGACCCCACAGAAACCCGTCCCTGATCTCCCCAGCGAACGGGTCGACGCTCCACTGTGACCGGTCCGCCGGGACGACGTCGAGGTGCCCGTGGACCAGCAGGGCATCCCTTGATGTGCCGGCCATCCTCGCCATGACGTTCGAGCGGCGGGTCTCGGCTTCCAGAATCACCGGGTCGAGCCCCGCGGAGGCCAGGAGCTCGGAGACGTACTCGGCGGCCGTCCGCTCCCCGGGCCCGTCAGCTGACCCGTAGTTCGAGGTGTCCCTGCGGATCAGCTCACGGCAGATGTCCACGACCTCATGGAGCGCCTCCGAACTAGTGACTTCCGACCTAGCTGACTCCGACGAAACCTGCGCAGTCACGCCCTTTTTGCAGTCCGGCACCGCAGAGACGGGCTCCATAGAGCCCGGCTCCGCGGTGTGCTTACCCGTCGTGGAGGTGTGTTCGTTGATCCTCATCGACTTCCCTAGAGGACTTTGGAGAGGAACGAGCGGGTGCGTTCGTGTTGGGGGTTGGTGAGGATGTCCTCCGGGGCGCCTTGTTCGACGATGACCCCTCCGTCGAGGAAGACGACCTGGTCGGCGGCTTCCCGGGCGAAACCGATTTCGTGGGTGACGACAACCATGGTCATGCCGGATGCGGCGAGGTCTTTCATGACTTTGAGGACTTCGCCCACCAGTTCAGGGTCAAGGGCCGAGGTCGGTTCATCGAACAGCATGAGTTCGGGATCCATCGCGAGTGAACGCGCGATCGCCACACGTTGCTGCTGACCGCCGGAGAGTTGGGCGGGGTAGTGGTTCTCCTTCCCTGCGAGTCCGACCTGCTCGAGGAGTGAGCCGGCCCGGGCGCGCGCGGCGGCTTTGGGCTGCTTTTTGACTCGGCGGGGGGCTTCCATGATGTTCTCCAGCGCCGTCATGTGGGGGAAGAGGTTGAAGCGCTGGAACACCATGCCGATTCTCGCTCGCTGGCGGGCGATTGTGCGGGGGTCCAGTTCGTGCAGGACTGTGCCTTCTTGCCGGTAGCCGACGAGGTCGCCGTCGACGAACAGGCGGCCGGAGTCGATGCGCTCGAGGTGGTTGATGCATCGCAGCAGGGTGCTTTTCCCTGATCCGCTGGGCCCGAGGAGGCAGGTCACCTCGCCGCGGGCGACGGTGAGGTCGACGCATTTGAGGACTTCGTTGTGGCCAAAGGACTTGCCGACGCTGTCGGCGACGACCATCGCCGTGCTGGTGGTGCTTGCCGCGGTGGTAGTGGTGATCGCGCTCGGCGTGTTCATCGTGAGCCTCTCTTCGTGCCGGCGCTCATGCCAGGGTTGACGCCGCGCCCGAAACGCCGCTCCAGTTGCTTCTGTCCCAAGGACAGCAGGGATGTGACGACGAGGTACCAGATGGATGCGACGACCAGCAGGGGGATGACCTTGTAGTTCTGGGCGTAGACCTGCTGCAGGTTCGTCATCAGGTCATTGCCGGCAATAACCGACACCAGTGCGGAGGTTTTCAGGAGGGTGATGACTTCATTGCCCATGGGAGGAACGACGACGCGCATGGCCTGCGGGAGGATGATCCGCTGCATCGTCGTGGCCGGGCTCATGCCCAGGGCCGCGGAGGCTTCGCGCTGCCCGGAATCCACGGACTGAATGCCGGCCCGGACGACCTCGGCGGCGTAGGCCGCCTCGTTCAGTCCGAGGGCGAGGATCGCCGCGGTCGTGGAGTTGATCAGACTGGACGTCGGCGAGGAGAAGAACTCGATGTCGGTGAACGGGATACCGAGACTGACTTCGGGGAAAAACGCCCCGATGAAGCCCCAGAAGATGATCTGCACCAGGATGGGGATGCCGCGGAAGACGGTGATGTATCCGTCGGCGACGACCCTCAACACCCAGTTCGAGGACAGGGTCATGATCGCCAAGGCAGTGCCGCCGACGAGGCCGATGAGCATGCTCACCGCGGTCAGGTACAGGGTCACGCCGAGCCCGCGGATCGTCAGTTCGGCGAACAGGTACGCGCCGACGGTCGGCCAGTCGAGGTTCGGGTTCGTCGCGAACGACCAGGCGACGGCGATCGCCAGGACGGCGACGACGATCGCGGCGGCGGTGCGGTAGGGGTGGCGGAGGCGTTTGACCTCGAACTGCTGGCCCTGCCGTTCGGTCTGCACGCTCATATCAGCCGTCATACTGGTTGCCCAGCGGCTCGTCGATCGCGGTCTGTGGAACCCCGTACTTCTCCAGGATCGCCTCGTACGTCCCGTCCTCCATGAGCGCCCGGACCGCTTCGGTGATCGCCGCGGTCAGCTCGGGATCCTCCTTCGGCACGCCGATGCCGATGTAGGAGCTCTCATACCCGCCCGGGGTTTCAGGGTCGACAACTTTTACCGACGGGTCCGACGTCGAGGCGTAACCCAGGGCAGGGAGGTCGCCGACGATCGCTTCGACGTTCCCGGAATTCAGTGCAAGCTGCTCGTCGGAGAATGCGGGGAACGTCTTGATGTCGATCGGCGCTGCACCCTCATCGGTGCAGGTCTTCGAGGCGTCTTCGAGCAGGGTGACCTGCAGGGACCCGTTCTGCGCGGCGGCGCTGCGCCCACACAAATCCTTCAGGACCGCGATGTCCTCGGTTGTGGTCTTGACCAGGATGCCGGAGCCGGAGCGGGCGTAGTTTACGAAGTCGATCGCTTCCTCGCGTTCGGCCGTGTCGAACAGGGTGGCCATCAGGACGTCGTACTTACCGGCCTGCAGGCCCGGGATCAGCCCGTCGTAGGGCTGCTGGGAAAAGCTGAACTCCACGCCGAGCTTCTCGCCGATCGCCTTCCCCAGATCGATCTCGAGTCCGATGAGTTCCTCGCTGCCGGGGGAGGCGAACATCTGATACGGCGGGAACGGGGCGTTCGTGGCGACCTGCACCACGCCGGCGTCGACGAACTCCTGCGGCACCATGGCCGAAAGCTCCTCATCGACCGATACGGCAGCGACGTCCTGCGGGGCGGCATCCGAGCTGCCCGAGGAGGGATTGACCGGCGGGTTGGAACACCCGGCCAGCATCAGGGCGCATCCCGCCGCGCCGAGGGCGGTGAACCGGAGATGCCGGCGGACTGTGGTCAGGCCTGGGTGACTCACGAGTGTCTCCAATGATCGAGGAAGTGGGCTGTATATCGCGCTTTTGGTAACCGCTTGGTGCCAAGCATGGCACTGGATGCGCATGTGAGCAATATAACAACCAGATATTTCTGCGGTGCACCGCTCACCTCATGGAGGCACCTGATGCGCCCGTTTCTTGACTTCGGTTTCTCGGCTGGGCAATATAAGTAACAGTTGAGTTGTGGCGGATCCCACCCGGTATAGGGTCGGGGCGCCGTGAGGATAAGGAGTTGAGCATGAAGATCAGAAGCTTCGGTGTCGAGATTTGGATGAACCGGTACGAGAACGAGTGCGCCTACAACCTCGGTGAGACCTGCGTGGAATCCCTCACCGTCGATGAGCTCCTGACCCTCGCAGGGCGGAAGGAGACGTTCCTCGCGGAGATCCTTCCGCTGAAACTGACCTACGGGGCCATCGAGGGCACCGACGAGCTGCGGAATCTCATTGCTGGCCTGTACGAAACGTTGGGGCCGGAGAACACGATTACGACCCATGGGGCGATCGGCGCGAATGCGCTGATCCACGAAACCCTCATCGAGCCCGGGGACCGGGTCATCTCGGTCCTGCCGACCTACCAGCAGCACTACTCGATCCCCGAGAGCTATGGCGCGGACGTGCAGCTACTCAAGCTCCGCCCCGAGAACGGGTATCTGCCCGACCTCGAGGAATTGAAGTCCCTGGTCACCGAGAACACGCGCCTGATTGTGCTGAACAACCCGAACAACCCCTCCGGGTCCGTCATGGACCGGGCGATGCTGCAGGCGGTCGCGGACATCGCCGACACCGTCGGCGCGTATGTTCTCTGCGACGAGGTGTACCGGGGGACAGGCCAGTCCGGCGACGGCACGACCGCGTCGATCGCCGACGTGTACTCCCGCGGAATCAGCACCGCCAGCATGTCCAAGGCCTTCTCCCTGGCCGGGCTCCGCCTCGGCTGGGTCGCCGGCCCCGTGGACATCATTGAACGCGTATCCATCCGCCGTGACTACAACACCATCAGCGTCGGCATGATCGACGACGTCCTGGCGCGCATCGCCCTCGAGAACAAGGACAAGATCCTGGAGCGCTCACGCTCGATCGTGCGCACCAACCTGCAGATCCTCGACGACTGGGTGCAGCAGGAACCGTCCATCACCTACGTCAAGCCCGCCGGCGGGACCACGGCCCTGCTGGAATACAACACCGGGGAGCCCTCCGCCGACCTCGCCGCGGCCATGATGGAGGAAGTCGGGGTCCTCATGACCCCCGGCAGCGCCTTCGACCTGGAGGGATGCCTGCGCATCGGGTACGCGAACAACGAAACCGTCCTCCGCGAAGGACTCGCCAAAGTCAGCGAATTCCTCGCCCGCCGCGTCCAGCGCAGCAGCGGCACGAACGACTCTGCATCCAAGTCCTCCCACGACGCGGCCCAGCGCCAGCTGACAAACAGCTCCTGGCTCTGACCCCAGTGACCGGCCCGGTGTCTGCAGGGCTGACACCCCAACGCCTCCCGGAACGACCCCGAAGGAACCCACTTCATGAACCAGCGCATCATCGCTACCTCCGCAGCGCCCGCCGCGGTCGGAGCATACAACCAGGGCAAGCAGATCGGCCCGTTCCTCCAACTCTCCGGACAACTCGCTATCGACCCCGAGACCGGCAAGATCTCCACCCACGGGATTGAAGAGCAGACAAGGCTTTGCCTGCAGCAGGTCACGGCCCTGCTGACCGAGGCTGGCGGCACCTGGGACGACGTCCTGACCTCCCGCGTATACCTGTCCTCGGATGAGAATTTCGACGCATTCGACGCCGTCTACGCCGACGTCGTGCCCCAGCCCTACCCGGCCAGGGTGACCGTCGGCGCGGAACTCGCCCCGGGCGCCCTGGTCGAAATCGAAGTCCTCGCAGTCCTGCAAGCAGCCGCCTAACCACAACCAACCTCAAGTGCTCCAAACGTTTCGCGAAGAGAGGTGATGACCGTGCAGCTTCCGCCATTCCTGATCGAGCGGATGTTCGCCAAGCATGAGTTCACCGCCAGGGTGAACCTCACCGGATCCGACACCGAAGCCCTGACCCTGGAAGAGTTGTGGCGCCTGGCACCGGGGCAGACACGGCAGTGGTACGAATCGCTGACCCTCGGTTACACCCAGTCCCCAGGCCACCCGATCCTTCGCCAGCTGGCCGCCGAAGCCTCCGGCCTCGACTCAGCCGAGGCGGTGCAGGTCTTCGCCGGCGCCACCGAAGCGGTCTTCGTCCTGCTCAACACGGTCCTGAGCGCAGGCGACCATGTCATCGTCATCGGGCCGACGTATCAGCTCCTGCTCGATGTGCCCGCTGCCATCGGAGCCGAGGTCACCGAGATCCAGCTGCGACGAGAGGACCACTGGCATCTCGACGTCGCCGAGATACGCAAGGCAATCCGTCCCAGCACCCGGCTCATCATCGCGAACTTCCCCCACAACCCCACCGGCGCCCTCCCCGAACTGGCGGTCTTCGAGGACCTTATCGATCTTGTCGACGGCACCGACGTGCTGCTGCTCAGCGACGAAATCTACCGGGGCATCGAGCTTGACCCGCAGCGACGACGACCCTCCGCGGCCTCACTCACCCCCAACGCGGTGTCCGTGTCGGGTGTCTCCAAGACACTGGGTATGGCCGGCGTCAGGATCGGCTGGACCGCTACCCAAAACACCAATGTCACGGCCGGGCTGCTCGACTACCGGTACTGGACGACGCTTGCCACCAGCGCCCCCAGCGAAGTCCTCGCCATCGCCGGCCTCCAGGCAGCCCCGGCACTGCTTGAACGCGCCAACACCATCGTCCGCACCAATGCGAAACTCCTGGCCTCCTTCATTGCCGGTACACCCGGCGGGGACTGGGTGCCTCCCGTAGGCGGCACCTGCGCCTACCCCTGGCTGACGACAACCCACGCACAAGCCTTCTCCGCATGGCTCGTCGAACACCACGGCGTGCTCCTCGCCCCCGACACCATGTTCAAACACGCGGGCCATCACCTGCGCTTCGGCCTCGGGCGCACTTCAGTCCACGAAGGAATAGCGACTTTGGGACAGGCGTGGCCCACCTGGCTGGAACAAACCGGCCCTTGAGAAACAGCGCAAACCATAAGACCTAGAACCTTCCTGACAGCACCCCTCCACAGCTCCTCCACCGCCCGGAGACCACCATGCCGCCACGCAAACCACGCCCTGGCACCACGCGCATCCACCAGGCCCAAGACTGCTCACCCCAGGAGCTCGCCCCCTGGGTATCAGCGGGCTTCACTCACGTCACTGAAACCGCGGACATCAGCACGGACATGAAGATAGTGGCCCTGCGACAGGGCAGAGTCCTCCACGCGGGCGTCGTCACCGACATCGCGGCCGCACTGAATGTGGTGTGGCTGCTCGATGAGCAGTCCAACACACGAAAACTCATCGAACGCGACCAGTTCACGCTGCTCGCCTACCCACCAGAAATCACCCGCCGGACAACCGGAAAGAAGAGCACATGAACGACAACCCAGCCCAGCAAGGCGCCGCAGCTCAGACCGGCGGCAACCGGGTCAAGCGCGGGATGGCCGAGATGCTCAAGGGCGGCGTCATCATGGATGTCGTCACAGCCGATCAGGCCCGCATCGCCGAGGACGCCGGTGCGGTAGCCGTGATGGCGCTCGAACGGGTTCCCGCCGACATCCGTGCCCAGGGTGGCGTCTCGCGCATGAGCGATCCCGACATGATCGACAGCATCATCGCGGCCGTGTCCATCCCGGTCATGGCGAAAGCGCGCATCGGCCACTTCGTGGAGGCGCAGGTCCTGCAGTCCCTCGGGGTCGACTACATCGACGAGTCCGAGGTCCTCACGCCCGCCGACTACGCGAACCACATCGACAAGTGGAAGTTCACCGTCCCCTTCGTCTGCGGTGCGACCAACCTCGGTGAGGCACTGCGGCGCATCACCGAGGGCGCGGCGATGATCCGCTCGAAGGGTGAGGCGGGCACCGGTGACGTCTCGAACGCCACGATGCACATGCGTACCATCCGCGCGGAGCTCAACCGGCTATCCTCGATGGCCGAGGACGAACTCTACGTGGCCGCGAAGGAGCTCCAGGCGCCGTACGAGCTGGTGAAGGAGGTGGCCTCCGCGGGCCGCCTGCCCGTGGTCCTGTTCACCGCCGGCGGCATCGCGACCCCGGCGGATGCTGCCATGATGATGCAGCTCGGTGCGGACGGTGTGTTCGTCGGCTCCGGCATCTTCAAGTCCGGCAACCCTGCGGAGCGGGCGAACGCGATCGTCCAGGCGACCACGTTCCATGACGATCCGGACATGATCGCCAAGGTGTCCCGTGGTCTGGGCGAGGCCATGGTCGGCATCAACGTCGAGGAGATCCCCCAGCCGCACCGCCTCGCCGAACGCGGCTGGTAGCAGAGCATTGAAGGAAAGACTCGTGCGCGATGCGAACAACGGCCCTGACACCATCACAACCGCCCTGCGATGTGAGCCCGACTGCCAATACTGCGACGGCGCGGAAACCGACTAGGTGCACTGTCTGTCTGGCGGTGCGTGAGGCAGTACTTCACTTCTGGAGTTGGTGTCAGACCAACTAAGAAAGCTAGCGCTCACACCGTGGAGTAACAACCTCGGGTACAGCACCAGATGACGCTTTCATCATGTCCGACGGCCGGTCAGAGAGGACGGGCCGTCTCACCTACAGACTGGAATTTGACCATGATTGAAGAACAAGTCCATCTCCACGCGCCGGGCCTCCGTAACGGTGGGGATCTGGTCGTCGAAACGCTCGAGGCGCTAGGTGCCACAACAGTCTTCGGCATTCCAGGACAACACGCGTTGGGGCTGTTCGACGCGATGGGGCGGGGCAACCTGCATTTCGTTTCGTCCCGCGTGGAGAACAACAGTGCATTCGCCGCCGATGGATATTCCCGTGCCACCGGGGAGGTCGGCGTACTCTTCCTCTCCACCGGGCCGGGGGCTTTGACGTCTCTGGCGGGGCTGCAGGAAGCGTACACGACCGGAGTTCCCATCGTGGTGATCGCCAGCCAGATCCCACTCGATGGTCTAGGTGCCAGGCGCAAAGGGATGCTGCATCAGCTTGACGATCAGAAGGCCTCAGCTGCGAATGTCTCCAAGAGCCAACGGCTGATACAGCATGCTTCCGGCATCCCCTCTGCCATTCAGGACGCTTGGACGGAAGCGATTTCCTCACCTCAGGGCCCGGTATGGGTGGAGATTCCGCAGAACATCCTCCTGGATCCGGTCTTGGTGCCTCGGGTGGAGGATGCTCTAGCTCAGGCTATCGACAACCCGCCCCGAGTCGAGCTGATTCGTGAGGCCGCGAAGTGGCTATCGATGGCACAACGTCCGGCAATTATCGCTGGTGGCGGTACACGCCGTGGGCGGGCTGAGAAGTCACTGTTGTCCATTGCAGAAAAGCTCCGTGCCCCTGTGATCTGCACCCCGGGCGGCAACGGGGCGTTCCCCTGGGATCACGACCTGTCGCTACAATCCTGGATCGAGGACCGGCACATGACGGACGTCTTGGAGGACGCCGACGTGCTGATCGTAATTGGTTCGTCACTCGGGGAAGTGACGTCCAACTACTTCACGTTCGAACCGCGCGGCAGAATCATTCAGATCGACGCTGAACCCCGGGTGCTCGAATCGAACCGACCCGGGTTGGGAATCCGCGCCGATGCCGGACAGGCATTGACAGTCCTCGATGAAGAATTACAAACCAGAACAGGCACGCAACCAACCTGGCACGGCGTTTCCCCTGAAGCCATGGTGAAGGAGGCATTGGCAAAGGTCGGCGCACGGCTGGACAGTCAGGATCTGGCCAAGGAAATACGGTTCATGGCCGACATTCGTGCCGCAGTGCCAGCGGAAATGCAGACGTTCTGGGACATGACCATCGCCGCGTACTGGGGTTGGAGCTGCTGGGACGCCAGGGAAGGCCAGTTCCACTCAGCGCAGGGAGCAGGGGGTCTCGGTTATGGCTTTCCCGCCGCCATTGGAGCCGCGATGGGATTGGAGACCATGGGGAAACCGGGTCGGGTGCTCGCGGTTTCTGGGGATGGATCCTCGATGTACTCGATTTCGGAACTCGCCACCGCCAAACAGCACAATGCTCCTGTGACCTGGCTGATCGTGGACGACGGCGGGTATGGCATTCTGCGCGAATACATGGTTGAAGCCTTCGGTCATGCGACGGCCACTGAGCTCGCACGCCCCGATTTCGTCAAACTCGCTGCAGCTTTTGACGTGCCGGCCACACGCGTTCCTCCCGAAGACGTGGCAGACGCGCTTCGTGCCGGTTTTGCCGCTGATGGGCCCAACGTTGTCGTCGTTGACACTCTTCTACGGATGTTCGCTCCCACCCCACCATCAACGAGTTGAGATCAGCCTGATTCGAGGAGCCGCTGTTCACCCATCGGAGGTTCGAACGGGCCGAACAACCCTTCAACGCCGACCCAGGCGCTTCGGGGAAGAATTGGTACGACCGTTGTTTCTAGCGGCCCGAGCACTCATCCTTCGTTCAAGGCGTCCAAGGTATCAGGAAAAATAGTGGCAGTTTTGCGGACGCCAGGCATGGAATTATCGTCCATTTTTTGTTCTATCGAAGGAGAAGACCGCATGACTTTGTATGCCGTCATCAATCCCTCCACCGGGGAGACCGTTCGTGAGTACGACACGTTCACTAATCAGGAAGTGGACGCAGCGATCTCGAATGCGTACGACGCCTACGGGCAGTGGTCGCGCCCGGCCCCCATCAGGGCGCGGACGGCGCTGATCGCCCGGGTAGCGGCCCTGCACACGGAACGGCGTGAACAGCTGGCGGAGATCATCGTGCGCGAGATGGGCAAACCGCTGGACCAGGCCCTCGGTGAAGTCGACTTTTCCGCGGCGATCTATCAGTACTACGCCGACAATGGCGCTGGTTTCCTCGCCGACGAGCCCATTGAGCTGTCCGAGGGCACGGGTTCTGCCCTGATCCGTCGCGCGCCGCTCGGTGTGCTCCTGGGCATCATGCCGTGGAATTTCCCCTACTACCAGGTGGCGCGCTTCGCGGGCCCGAACATCGTCGCCGGCAACACCGTCCTGCTCAAGCACGCCCCGCAGTGTCCCGAGTCGGCGGCGGCCATCGCGCAGATTTTCGCTGACGCCGAGGCCGAACTCGGTGCGCACGAGCACGTGTACGAAAACCTCTACGCCACGAACGAGCAGATCGCCACCGTCATCGCGGACCCACGGGTACAGGGGATCTCGGTGACCGGCTCCGAGCGCGCAGGAGCAGCCGTAGCCGAACTCGCGGGTAGGCACCTGAAGAAAGTGGTGCTCGAACTCGGCGGCTCCGATCCGTTCATCCTGCTCTCCACCGAGGACCTCGACGGGGCTGTCCAGGACGCGGTGAATGCACGTCTGGACAACAACGGTCAGGCGTGCAACGCCGCCAAACGCTTCATTGTCATCGACTCCCTCTACGAGGAATTCGTCGAGAAGTTCACGCAAGTTATGAAGAAGGTACAACCAGCCGATCCCATGGCCGTCGGCACCCTGCTCGGCCCGCTGTCCTCGGCGGCAGCGACGTCCCGGCTCGAAGAGCAGCTCGAGCACGCCGTATCCCAGGGCGCAACCGTCTTGGCAACGGGGGAGACCTCGGGCAACTTCTTCCCACCAGCGGTGCTGACCGAGGTGACCCCGGCGATGGAGGCGTACCACGAGGAATTCTTCGGTCCCGTCGCTATGATCCATAGGGCGTCCTCCGAGGAAGAAGCTGTGACGCTCGCCAATGACACCCCGTTTGGGCTCGGGTCCTACGTCTACACCACGGACCAAGAGCAGGCCCTGCGCGTCGCGGATGCCCTCGACGCAGGCATGGTCTGGATCAACCTGGTGCTCGGCGATTCCGCCGAGCTACCCTTCGGCGGTGTGAAACGCTCCGGATCAGGCCGCGAACTGGGCCGCTTCGCGATCGAGGAATTCGTCAATAAGAAGATGATCCGGACCGCCTAGGGATCCCGCAGCCAGCCTAGCGACGGAACGAGGGCCCAGATGAAGGCCCGGAGTTCCTACTTTGCACCGCCCGCCGATCATTGAGCTTCTGTCAGCCCGACCTCCATGTTTTCGAGAGCTGGCAGTAGGGCATCAGTGAGCACCTACCTGACGGAGCGGTGAAGAACCGGAGTGCTACAGGTTATTTGCGTTGGCGACTTCGCCGAACCAGGGGAGCTCGATTTGGAAACTCGTTGGAGGGTTTGTGGGTCTACCGCAACTGATCCAAAGGTTAGACCATACCCAGATGCCCATTTGGAGCTATCGAGCAGGCTCCAGGAGTAGTAGCCGCGAGCATCGATACCTGAGCGGGTGTCCCTTATCCGCATCAATTACCTCTTCGAACGTGGTGTGCTCGTCGAAGTCGAAGCCACGGCCGTTCTCGACTGACGTCTCGCGGTGGGTCGCGATCGGGGCAACTTGGCGATGTCGATGTCGTCGCTGACGTGGAACGCGCGCCTATGTCCGAAGGCGATAGGAACTATCCAGATGACGGTGTGATCGTCAGTAAGAACATCGACGACAGCGTCATACGTCGGCTTCTTCCCTTCACGGACGGAGACACGATCACGAGGTAGTAAGCCGTCCCAGTCCTTCCGGTCCTTCCGTTCTGCTTGGACAAAAGGACCGGTAGGGGAACGAGATTCGCTCGGCCTCACCTGCCGCTGTAGGGGCTGTGCCATGACAGTGATCTTCCTTCCCGAGACGTGCTGCTTGTTCCTGCAGGACGTGCCTTCGTAGTGATGAGCGCCCTTCGGCAGGACTGCCTGTTCGGGATGGCTCAGGAGGGGGCGATGACGAGGAGGAGGTCGCCGCCCTGGGCGGGGCCGGGACCGTTGAAGGCGACGCGCTGCACGGTGCCGGCGATCGGTGTGGTGATGCTGGCTTCCATCTTCATGGCCTCGATGGTGGCGACGGTGTCGCCGGCCGCGACGGCCTCGCCCTCGGCCCGGGAGACGGTTACGGAGCCCGCGAAGGGTGCGGCGATCTGGCCCGGGCTGCCCGGGTCCGCCTTCTCGGCGGCCCGGACGTCGCTGTCGATGCTCCTGTCGCGGACGCTCACCGGACGCATCTGGCCGTTGAGGGTGCACATGACGGTGCGCATGCCCTTCTCGTCGGGTTCGGACACGGCTTCGAGGGTCGCGATGAGCCGGACGCCCTTCTCGAGCTCGATGACGTGCTCCGTGCCCGGCTGCAGCCCGTAGAGGTAGTCCGCGGTGCCGAGGAGGGACACGTCGCCGTAGGTGTCGCGGGTGGCGCGGAAGTCCTTGGTGGGTCCGGCGAACAGGAGCGTGTTCAGCGCGTTCCGGCGCTCCGTCGGGGTCCCGGCGAGCTTCGCCTCGTCGTCGGAGCTGAGCTCGACGTCGCGCGGCTTGAGTTCCCTTCCCTTCAGGGCCTTGGTGCGGAACGGTTCGGGCCATCCTCCGGGCGGGTTGCCGAGCTCCCCGTTGAGGAACCCGATGACGGAGTCGGGGATGTCGAAGTCTTGCGGGTTCTCCTCGAACTCGGCCGGGTCGGCGTTGCGGCCCACGAGGGCCAGGGCGAGGTCGCCGACGACCTTCGAGGACGGGGTGACCTTGACGAGCCGGCCCAGGATCCGGTCGGCCGCGGTGTACATGTCCTCGATGGCCTCGAAGCGTTCCCCGAGGCCGAGGGCGATGGCCTGCTGGCGGAGGTTCGAGAGCTGCCCGCCGGGGATCTCGTGCCGGTAGACCCGCCCCGTGGGCCCGGGCAGGCCGGACTCGAACGGGGCGTATATGCGCCGGACGGCCTCCCAGTAGGGCTCGAGCGCGCACACGTTGCCCAGGTCCAGGCCCGTGTCCCGCGGGGTGTGGGCCAGGGCCGCGACCAGGGCCGACGCCGAGGGCTGGCTGGTGGTGCCGGCCAGCGCCGCGCTGGCGACGTCGACGGCGTCGACGCCGGCGTCGACGGCGGCGAGCAGGGTGGCGAGCTGTCCGCCGGCGGTGTCGTGGGTGTGCAGGTGCACGGGCAGCTCGAAGCGGGCCCGCAGGGCGGTCACGAGCTTCGCCGCCGCAGCCGGGCGGAGCAGGCCAGCCATGTCCTTGATGGCCAGAATGTGCGCTCCGGCGTCGACGATGCGCTGGGCGAGCTCGAGGTAGTACTCCAGCGTGTAGAGGGTCTCGGCCGGGTCCAGCATGTCGGCGGTGTAGCACAGGGCCACCTCGGCGATGGCGGTGCCTGTCGCCCGGACGGCGCGGATGGCCGGCTCCATCTGGGAGACGTCGTTGAGGGCGTCGAAGATCCGGAAGATGTCGATCCCCGAGGCCGCGGCCTCCTGGACGAATGCGGTGGTCACCGCTTCGGGGTAGGGGGTGTAGCCGACGGTGTTGCGTCCGCGCAGCAGCATCTGCAGGCAGATGTTCGGCACCTCGCGGCGCAGCGCGTCCAGGCGCGCCCACGGGTCCTCACCGAGGAAGCGCAGGGCGACGTCGTAGGTCGCCCCTCCCCAGGCCTCGACCGAGAGGAGCTCCGGCGTCAGCCGGGACACGGACGCGCCGGCGGCCACGAGGTCGCGGGTGCGCACGCGGGTCGCCAGCAAGGACTGGTGTGCGTCGCGGAAGGTCGTGTCCGTCACGGCCACCGACGTCTGTTCCCGCAGCGCCCGCGCGAAGCCCTCCGGCCCGAGCTCCAGCAGGCGCTGGCGACTCCCCGGTATCACCGGGCTCGGGGTGCCGTCCGCCTCCGCGTCCGGTTCCTCGATCACGGGGAGTTTCTCGCGCGGGTCCAGGTGTGCGGGGCGGGCGCCGTTGGGCTGGTTGACGGTCACGTCGGCGAGCCAGGTCAGCAGTTTCGTGCCGCGGTCGGCCGGGATGCGGGCGGTGAGCAGTTCGGGACGCTCGTCGATGAAGGAGGTGGCGACGTTCCCGGCGATGAAGTCCGGGTCGTCCAGGACCGCCTGCAGGAAGGAGATGTTGGTGGAGACGCCGCGGACCCGGAACTCGGCCAGCGCCCGGCGTGCCCGCGCGACCGCGGTCGGATAGTCCCGGCCCCGGCAGGTGAGCTTGACCAGCATCGAGTCGAAGTGCGGGCTGATCTCCGCCCCCGCATAGACGGTGCCGCCGTCCAGGCGCACCCCGGCTCCGCCCGCGGACCGGTAGGCGGAGATCCGTCCGACGTCGGGGCGGAACCCGTTCGCGGGATCCTCCGTGGTGATCCTCGACTGCAGCGCGGCCCCCCGCAGGTACACCGTCTCCTGGGACAGGCCGAGGTCCGCGAGGGTCTCCCCGGCCGCGATGCGCAGCTGCGCCTGGACGAGGTCCACGTCGGTGACCTCCTCGGTGACGGTGTGCTCGACCTGGATGCGCGGGTTCATCTCGATGAACACGTGCTGGCCGGCCCGCTCCCCGACCGTGTCCACGAGGAACTCCACCGTCCCGGCATTCACGTAGCCCAGCGCGGTCGCGAACTTCACCGCGTCCCGGTGCAGGGCCTGCCGGATGCCCTCGTCGAGGTTCGGTGCCGGGGCGATCTCGATGACCTTCTGGTGGCGGCGCTGCAGCGAGCAGTCCCGCTCGAACAGGTGCATCACGTTACCTGTTGCGTCCGCGAGGATCTGCACCTCGATATGCCGCGGCCGCAGGACCGCCTGCTCCAGGAACATCGTCGGGTCGCCGAAGGCGGACTCGGCCTCCCGCATCGCCGCTTCGAGCGCCTCCGGCAGGGCTTCGCGGGTGTCGACACGGCGCATACCGCGCCCGCCGCCGCCGGCCACGGCCTTCGCGAAGACGGGGAACCCGATCTCGTCCGCTGCGGCGGTCAGCTCCGCCACGTCCGCGCTCGGACGTGAGGAGGCGAGCACCGGGATCCCTGCCGCGCGGGCGGCGTCGAGGGCCTTGACCTTGTTGCCCGCCAGCTCGAGGACGTCCGCCGGCGGTCCCACGAAGGTAATACCGGCCTCGGCGGCCGCGCGGGCGAGGCCGGGGTTCTCCGACAGGAACCCGTACCCGGGGTAGATCGCATCGCAGCCGGACTCCCGGGCCACCCGGATGATCTCCTCGATGTCCAGGTACGCGCGGACGGGGTGGCCCTCCTCCCCGATCAGATACGCCTCGTCCGCCTTCTGCCGGTGGATGGAGTTGCGGTCCTCCTGCGGGAACACCGCGACGGTCTTCGCGCCCACCTCGTACCCGGCCCGAAAAGCCCGGATCGCGATCTCACCACGGTTGGCTACCAGAATCTTCGAGAACATCGATGTACTCCTTTGTTGCCCGCCGGTCTGACCGGGTCCCAGCAGGCAGGACAGGTCAGGGCAGGTCGGTGCGGGTCAGGTGTGACCGGGGCGGGTGGCGTTAGCCGCCGTTGCCGGTGAGGATTTGTGCTGTTTCGTTCATGTGGTCTTCGACTGCGCGGGCTGCTCCGGGGGAGTCCCCGGTCTTGATTGCTGCCACGATGCTTGTGTGCCGGTGTGGACTCATATTGCTCAATGCCTGATCCACCCCGGCATACATGACGCTCATCCGGATAGATCCCTCGAGTGACTTCCAGGAGTGAAGCAGGGTCTGGTTGCCGGTGAGGGAGCAGAGCGTCTGGTGGAAGTTCAGGTCAGCTTCGATGCGGTCGTCCAGGTCGCCATCGGCTGACTCCTCCATCCGCCGGATGCCCTCCTCCAGCTCGCGCACGATCGCGTCCCGATCGTCCTGCTCGGACAGCATCCGGGCAGCCAGTCCCTCCAGGGCAGCTCGTACCTGGAAGATATCGCGGACATCGGCGCTGCCAAGGTGCCGGACGGACAACCGTCCCCGCGCTCCTGCGGAGATGAGCCCTTCCTGTTGCAGCTGCCGCATGGCTTCGCGCAACGTACCCCGGCTGATCTGGAGCTTTTCCGACAGTTCCGTCTCAACGAGATGGGTTCCTGGAGCCAGCTCACCGGTCGTGATGGCACGCCGGAGAGCGGTCAGCGCCAGCTGGCGGAGGTTGTTCTTTTCCAGTCCTCCAAGGAGTGATGGTGGTGCTGCCGTCATGAGGGATCCTTCGCCGGTGGTGAATGTCGACATTCGTTTGTTGACATTGATCTTACGGATCGATCCGGCTTTCACAGTGGCGGCTTCCGACATCATTTGACAGGTATTCGGGCTGGGCTACGCCAGTTCGCTGAGAACTTTCTGCACGATGCGGTCGCGGGACAGACCGTACCGTTCGTGCAGGGTGGGTAGGGCGCCGGCGTCGAGGAACAGGTCGGGCAGCGCGATCGGCACGATTTTGCTGCCGGCGCCGTTGCGGACGGCGACGCTGGCGACGGTTTCGAAGAGGCCGCCGATCTCGGTGTGGTTCTCCAGTGTCACGACCAGGCGGTCCTTGCCGAGCTCGCGCAGCACGGTCTCGTTGTCGAACGGCTTGATGGTGGGGGAGTGGAGCACGGCGACGTCGACGTTGTGGGAAGCCAGTTCCTCGGCCGCCTGCAATGCCCGCATTGTCATGAGGCCGCTGGAGATAAAGAGGACATCCCGGCCGGGGCGGAGTTCTTTGGCCTTACCGAGCTCGAACGTGTAGTCGTACTCATCGAGAACGGTCGGGACATGTCCTCGGAGCAGGCGGAGGTAGGTCGGTCCGTCAGATGCAGCGAGTTGGGGAACGGCCTGCTCGATGTCGAGGGAATCGCAGGGGTCCACGATGGTGAGGTTCGGCATGCCGCGGAAGATCGCAATGTCCTCGGTGGCCTGGTGGCTCGGCCCGTACCCCGTGGTCAGCCCGGGAAGCCCGCCGACGATGTTGACGTTGAGGTTCGGTTCGGCGATGTCCAGGCACAGGAAGTCGTAGGCGCGTCGGGCGGCGAACACCGCGTAGGTGGAGGCGAAGGGAACAAGTCCTGTCTCGGCCATCCCTGCGGCAGCCCCGAAGAGGAGCTGCTCGGCCATGCCCATCTGGAAGAACCGGTCAGGGTAGGCCTTTGCGAAGATGTGCATGTCGGTGTATTTGCCGAGATCCGCGGTCAGACCGACGATCTTTGGGTTCTGCTCCGCTGCCTTGGCCAGTGCATGCCCGAAAGGTGCCGGTGCGGTCTTCTGGCCGGGATCGGCAAAGGACGCGATCATGGCCGAGGTCTTCAGTTTCGGCTTCACGGCGGCCGCGGTGTCAGGAGCCTCAGTGGTGGTGCTCGTGGTGGTGCTCGTGGTGGTACTGGTGGTGGTGCTCATTGCGCAGCCTTTCCTTCGTATCCGGCAGTGAGCTGCTCGCGGCAGATTTGCCATTCGTGTTCTTCGATGCGCATGAAGTGGGCCTTCTCCCGCTCTTCCAGGAGAGGTACGCCCTTGCCGACCTTCGTGTCACACAGGATCACGGAGGGTCGTCCGGTGGGAGCAGCCTCACGAGCGATGGTGTCGAACGCTTCCAGGAGAGCGGCGGCGTCGTTCCCGTTTACGCGCTGGGTATGCCAACCGAAGGACGCCCATTTGTCGGCGGCAGGTTCGATGCTGAGCACGGTCTTGGTGGCCCCGTCGGCCTGGAGGGCGTTCATGTCGACCAGCGCGGTGAGGTGGCCGAGCTGGTGGTGGTGCGCTCCCATGGCCGCTTCCCAGGTCGAGCCCTCGTCGAGTTCTCCGTCCGAGAGGAAGTTGAAGATCCTCGACTCAGAGCCCTGCAGCCGCAGTCCCAGGGCCATCCCGACGGCGACTCCGAGCCCGTGGCCCAGGGATCCGCCGGAGATTTCCATGCCCGGGGTGTAGGAGGCCATTCCCGACATGGGGAGCCGGGAGTCATCAGACCCGTAGGTCTCGAGCTCGTCGAGTGGAATGATGCCGGCTTCGGCGAGGGCCGCATAGTGCCCGATAGCGTAGTGGCCGGTGGAGAGCAGGAATCGGTCGCGGTCCGCCCAGTGCGGGTCTTCCGGCCGGTAGCGGAGCTGGTCGGCGTAGACGGCGGCGAACATGTCTGCGGAGCCCAAGGCCTGACCGACGTAGCCCTGGCCCTGTACTTCGCCCATGTTCAGAGCGTAATGGCGGGCGCGATAGGCGGCTTCTTGGACCTTATTGACCCGGTCGCTGGGTTCAGCCTGGCTGGCGTCGCGGTCTGTGGCGGTGGTGGGTGTTGGTGTCAAAGTCATGAGGTGCTCTTTCTGGTTCCCTGGGAGCGGTGTCGGATCAGGCGTGCTGGGGCAGGGGAGTGGACTTGCCGGCTTCGGCGGCGAGTCGGCGTTCCTTCGGGCCCCAGGTCTCGCGGGTCATGAGTGCTGCGATGAGGCCGATGAGGGCGTAGGTGGAGAAGAGCAGGGCCGGGCCGAGCCAGCCGAGCTGGATGTACAGCAGGGTGGTGATGAAGGGGGTGAAGCCGGACACCATGGCTGAGATCTGGTAGGCCAGCGAGGCCCCGGAGGCCCGTGTCTTGGCCTGGAAGAGCTCGGGGAACCATGCTCCCTGCGCACCGGCCAGTGAGTTCTGGCAGACGGCGTAGGAGATGACGATGGTGATCATCACGCAGATGAACAGGCCCGTGTTCGCGAGCAGGAACATGGGGATGCCGAACAGGACCGCGAACGCGCAAGACCAGATGTAGACGGGGCGTCGACCGACACGGTCGGTGAGTCGGGCCCAGGCCATCGTGGCGAAGATCCCGATGAAGGACGCGACGCAGAGGGAGGTCAGGGTCTCTGTTCGTGTGGCGAGCTCGGTGGTGTTGAGGTAGGAGATCATGTACGTCACGGCGACGGCGTATCCGGCTGTCTCGGCGACCCGGAGGCAGATGCCGCGGACGATGCTGCGCCAGTCCTGGCGGATCACTTGCACGATCGGGTTCTTGACGATCTCGCCGTGGTCCTTCACGTCCTCGAAGACCGGGGACTCGGGGACCTTCGAGCGGATGATCAGGCCGACGGCGACGAGCACGATGCTGGCCAGGAAAGGTATACGCCAGGCCCAGTCGCCGATGAGGTTGGCGCTGGCGAGGAAGACGAGGTTCGCCAGGAGAAGCCCGACGGGGAACCCTGCCTGGACGATGCCGGTGTACTTGCCCTTGGACTTCCACGGCGCGTGCTCGTAGCTCATCAGGATGGCTCCGCCCCATTCTGCGCCGAAGGCCAGTCCCTGGATGATGCGGACGACGACCAGCAGGATGGGGGCGAGAATGCCCACGGTTGCGTAGGTCGGCAGGAGCCCGATGGCGAAGGTCGCCAGGCCCATGATGATCAGTGAGGCGACGAGGACGGGCTTGCGGCCTACCTTGTCTCCGAGGTGGCCGCCGATGATGCCGCCCAGCGGGCGGGCCGCGAAGCCGACGCCCAGGGTGGCGAACGAGGCCAGGGTTGCGGTGACCGGGTCGGCGCCTGGGAAGAAGGCCGGCCCGAAGTAGAGAGCGGCGGCGGTCCCGAAGCCGATGAAATCATAGGTCTCGATCACTGCACCGACCCCGGATCCGACGGCGACCTTGCGGGCGTCCTTCGTTCCGTGGACGTGGCCTCGCATCTGGAGAGCTTCGTTGCTCATCGTGCATCCTTTACTGAGAGGGGATTGTCGACTGTTAACACTGCTTCGGAATAAGTGTGACCCGGGGCACATACATTGTCAACAGTCGACAGAAGGTGCTTTCGCAGGAGGTGCTTCCAGGTCTTTTGGGCAGCTGGGACGGCGGGGGTGGCTGGTCGAAGTGCGTTCCACGGGAGTTACGTGCCGGCCACCCCTCGCGCGTGTCCAGGGGAAGGGGAGAAGCCCGGGTCTAGTGAATGTGGCTTCCGCCGTTGATGTCGATCGTGGTGCCGGTGAGGTAGGAGGCGTCGTCAGAGGACAGGAAGGCAATCACTCCGGCGATCTCATCTGTCGTTGCGGTGCGGCCTAGGGGGATGTCGCGGGCGAGGGCGGCTTCCTGCTCCGGGGTGCTGCCGACCCGGATGTTGGTGTCGACGGCCCCCGGAGTGACGGCGTTGACGGTGACGCCGCTGTCGGCCAGTTCCCGGGCCAGTGCCTTGGTGAACCCCAGGATCGCGGCCTTGGCCGCGGAGTAGGGGACCTTCCCGAAGACGCCGCCGCCGCGCTGCGCGGAGACGGAGGACATGTTCACGATGCGCCCCCAGCCGTTTTCGAGCATGGCCGGCAGGAAGGCTTTCGTCACCAGGTACGTGCCGGTGGCGTTGACGGCCATGACCTTGTTCCACAGCTCCAGTGTCGTCTCAAGGAACGGGACGGGTGAGGTGATGCCTGCGATGTTGGCCAAAGCGCCGACGGGGGGCAGGTTGCCGGCAGAAACCTCAGCTGCGACGGCAACTTGCGCTGCAGTAACGGAGGCTTCGCTGGTGACGTCGACCTCGTAGCCGAACCCGGGAACACCGAATTCGTTGCTGATCTCCGTGGCGACCTTCGCGGACGTTTCGCCGTTGAGGTCCAGGACGACGATGGCCCACCCGTCCTGGGCGTAGCGGCGTGCGGTAGTAACCCCGATGCCGCGGGGAGAGGTCGCTCCGGTGATGACGGCGGTTCGCTGGTTGCTGGTCATGATGCTCCTGTACTGGTAATGGTGCTGTTATTGGTTTAGGTGCTTGTCGAGGATCGGGTTCAGGTGGTGGTTCAGGTGAAGTGGTTGGGCGTGTGGCGGCAGTCAGGCCGCAGGGGACTCGAGGAGCTCTGAGATGTAGGTTGCGGCCGCCATTGTGGCTTGCGGACGCTCGTCATCGGTGACATCCCGGGTCTCGAGTTCCAGGGAGAAATGACCGTCGTATCCGGAGACCACCAACGCTTTGAGGCCGGCCGCGAAGTCAACCGTGCCGTTGCCGATGCTGCGGTTGATGTCACCCGGGACGGCATCGCGGAGGTGTACGTGGCGGATCCTGTGCCGGAAGACGTCGACGTACTCCACGGCATCGGCACCCGAGGCTTCGAGGTGGCTGAAGTCCATGACAAGACCCACGGTCTCGGGTAGGTGCGCCAAAAGGTCGACCGTTCGATCCAAGTCCCAGCACAGGCGGTAGAAATGTGGTGCCTCCACCCACACTTCCACTCCAACAGCTGCAGCACGTTGTGAAGCGTCCTCGAGCGCGTTTGCCACACGCTCCATATCTCTATTGAGGGTGGCGACCGGGTCTCGAGATTGGGCTCCGCAGGGAAGGACCACGGCGGGCGCGCCGACGTTCACGGCCAGCCCCAGGAGCATGTCAAGATGCTCCTCGCGGCGTGCGGAGCCTGCGGAGTCCGGGACCACGTTAAGGTCGCCGATGTCCGCGTTGATCGACCGGACACTCATCCCGGAGGACCGGATGGCGCAGCTGACGTCCACCACAGCCTCACCATCCAGGACGAAGGGAACATGGTCGCAAACACCCGGAAGTGCGCCGAGATCCAGCGTCGAGAAACCAAGTGTCCTCATGGTGCTCAGAGCAGCCGGAAGGCTGAGATGTCGAAAACTGATGGACGAGCACACAAGTCGGGGGTGAAACATCATCATTGACCTCACACTGACGGACGTGACCTGAAGCACACTACTTAGATGTATGTTAACAGTCAACATAAGGGGGGTGGGTGCGTTATTCGACGCACGGGCCCAAGAGCGCGCAGTCCTTGACGCCACCGGTGCAGTCCGGCCGTCCATCACCGAATGGGAAGCTGCAGAGCCAGGAATCATGGTCAGATTCGGGCATCGATGCCCTCGTTCATGAACGGGCATCTATGGTGTAGTCGCGTGACTGCCTATGGTCGAGAAATGACTCCTCACGACGCGCTGCCAACACCTGCTCACGAGCACCAGTCCGACCATGCCGTTCCCCACGGTGGCGACCATGACCACCATTCGGGTCTCGACCTCGATGCCCTCGTCTTCAGCGACCAACTCGCGGCCGTTCTGAATCTTGCAGACCGATCTGAGGCTCATGCCATCGTTGACCTCGGCGCCGGCACCGGTGCCGGTAGCCGGCTCCTGCGCCACCGGTACCCCGAAGCATCAGTGACCTGTATCGACAACGACCCGCACATGGTGAACCAGCTGCGGGCGCAAGGCTTCGCCGTGGTCGAAGCCGACCTCAACAACGGGTTCCCCTTCCTGCCCGACACTGAAGCGCACTCCGTCGACCTGATCTGGGCATCGTCATCCCTCCACCACATCAGTGACCCCGCTCGGCTACTGTCCGGAAGCAGTCAGTTCCTGGCCCCGGAGGGCGTGCTGCTCGTCGTCGAACTCGCGACCCTCCCCAGTTTCCTCAGCCACGGACCCCAGGCCCAGCTCGAGGAACGCTGCCACGCAGCGGCGACAGCAGAAGGCTGGAATCTCCACCCCGACTGGACACCCACCATCGAAGCCTCCGGGTTCATCGTCACGAAGAGCACGCTGACGACCACAGCTCCCGTCACACACGAGGCGCGCCAGTACGCACACCAGTGGTTCAGCCGCTTCGCTCATCTAAAGACGTTGAGCTCCCACGACCGTGATGACGTGACCCATCTACTCGAACAACTAACTGGAGATTTCGACCTTCAACCCAAGGCCACACGAACCATCTGGGTGGCTACTCCACGACAGTAGAGGCAGCGGCTCACCCACAGGTGGACGGCTTTGAGCTCCACCCTTCGGGCTCCACCCGCCCACAGGCGGATGACCCGCTATGCCGTGGAAGTAAGCTTTTCTCTGGCTCCAGCGAATCGCCGATAACCAATCTTATGTAAGGTAGCGGTTCGGGAAGGAGCCGAAACCCCTCCTACTCGGCGCTCTCCGATGCAATCTCGTCGAAGGCTGCAGCAAGTTCATCGGCGGCCGGCAGGGCTCGTCGTTCCGCGGCCGGCAGGGTTTCGTATGTGTAGGTGGACACGGCCATCGGTGACTCGGACCGGCTGAGGGCGTAGCGAACGGTGTGATCGTTCTTGCTCCCGCAGATCAGGATCCCGACGGTGTCGTTATGGGCCTCGCGGCGGAGCTTGTCGTCGACCAGGGCGACGTAGAAGTTCAGCTTTCCGGCGTACTCGGGCTGGAACTTGCCGGTCTTGAGCTCGATGACGACGTAGCGCAGCTGCTCGACGTGGAAGAACAGCAGGTCAATGTAGAAGTCGTCTCCCTCGACCTCGAGGTGCACCTGCCGGCCGACGAACGCGAACCCGGGACCGAGCTCCCGGAGGGTGTCGACGATACGGTCCATGAGGGCCTGCTCGAGGTCACGCTCGGCCACCTCGCCGGAGAGCCCGAGGAACTCGAAAGCATACGGATCCTTCGCGACCTGCTGGGCGAGCTCGGAATCGCCCGCTGCGAGCTGGCGGCTGAAGTTCGACGGCGCGGTACCGGTACGCTCCATCGACTTGTTCATGATCATGTTCATCAGCACGTTCCTGGACCACCCGTACTCGACGGCTGCCGCGGCGTACCAGTTGCGGGCCTCAGGGCCGAGGTTCTTGTCGAGGATTGTACGGATGTGGCCCCAGGGCAATTGCGCCACAGCCTGTGGCGCGATTGACTCGCCCGGCCACTGGCGGGCGAAAGTCGTCATGTACTGCAGATTCCGCGGCGAGAAGCCGGTCATGTCCGGGAACTCACTCCGGAGATCTTCGGCCAAACGGGCGACGACCCTACTTCCCCACCCGTCCTGCTCCTGATGCGCGAGCACGTCTCGCCCAATCCCCCAGTACAGCTCGATCAGCTGCGTATTGACGGTCCGCTGGGCACGGCGGCGAGCACCATGCACACGATCTTTCAGCAACTGCAGCGTTAAGCCGTACTCATTAGGCAGGGCGACATCAGAGGCTCTCATACACCCCATCCTTTCAGGACCATTACCACCGTGCCGCGCGTTGACACCGTTGTCGGCACTGTGAACAACGCGACTAAACCAGTACTAACGAGATCTACGAGGTGTGTTCAACCAGCCGGCTCAAACAACGAACCAATTTACTCCGGCCGGATTGCATAGAGATCAACTCCCACCGCAGCCGAACTAATTGCCCTGCGCAGGCGCGTATCCTATTGCGACGCCCCACAACGATTGACCTGAGACACCATAGCAACTGACTACGACGAGTCACCCGTTCGCCCGAAAGACCAACCTGCCATGCTCACCGCGCGATGGTTATCAGGCACTTCTCGTCAAAGACCTAGGCGCTTGTTAATCGAAAACGCTACTAGAGTGCAACAACTTCCAGTCCAAAGACTAGAACTTGAACCAGACACCGTCCTCGTCAGTACCCTGCACTAAAGACGCAACGTCACTTGGGCCCCAACCATCTATAGAGGACCTTGTTTGTACCACTCCTAATGATGAATCCCGGCGACCCGAGACTGCACCAAGAACTCGAGAAAGAATCAATTTCGCGTCTCGCTTATTTGTTTCTTCCGCGAGGTTATTGGCTACGGACCAGATATCCGATGCGACTTGACTGCTGATTAATGCCTCTTCCCGCGCCCAGTAGCTCGCTGCTATCGCTGCCTGTTCTCTCAAACCCAAATCCAGCGATTGGCGCGTAGCGCGCTGATAGTACTCGCGGCCCAAATCCGCTCGCCCTTCGCGAAAACTCACAAGCCCCCTTGTAGCTAGATGGACAGCTTCTTCACTCGCATCACGAGGCGGAGCAGAATGAGAAAATATCTCATCCACGTCTACAGACTTATTCTGATTAGCTATTGCGAAGACAAGGTTATTGGCCAAAATAGGATCACGTGGATTAGCTATACGACCAAGAGCCGCTGCCTCTTCCGCTGCAACATAGTCCTCCGCCCCTACCGACGCGACGTATGACAAGAACATTGCGGGCTCAACGGCGAAGGGCTGATCTCGCTGCCACTTCTGTCCCGCCTCAATAGCAACCTTCCAATCGTGTCGGCCACTAGCTTTTATTGCCGTCGCTTCATAGCTCCCATACGGAAGTTGAAACGACTGCGGAGTGCTGAAGCCGCCCCGCTGGGATTCGAACTCTATTTGAGCAGCGGCATTCTCCGTGGGCTCAGCCGTCGCTTGGCCTAGAATCTTCCGGCCGCGTTTCTGATTACCTTCGTTGAACTCGAAGTGCGCCACCGTGCAGGCCAGTTCACTTACGGTCCAGGTGCTGAAGTTGTCAGAAGTGAGTACGGTCAGCGCTGTCCGCATGGAGTGTGGCTTATCTCCGGCGGCTTCGTCAGTCGCCAACTCAGCCGCGAGCAACCACGGGTCACTGGAATTTCTCGCCCCGTGTATAACTTGCTGAGCGGATTCCGGATCATCTATGTGTAAGAAGAAACGCACCGCCGAACGCAGAACGAAGCGATTCAAGGGGGCCAGCGAAACCGCCGTGCGAAGGGACCGCTCTGCCCTCTCAACTTGACCAATCAAGGTTTGAGCCAGGGCAAGGTCAACCCACCTAGTTGGATTTCTTGGGAACATGCGAAGTTCTGCACGGATTTGCTGGATCGCACTCTGGCGTTCCGACAGATTAGCCCAAGGATTTGACAGACTAACTGCCTCCTTGGTGATCCGACGACGAACAGATGCGGCCAGATCGGTGATCAGAGGTGTTGCAAGATGCGACTCCTCCACGAAACGAACCACAGGTAGGAGAAATTCAGGGTTATCTACCGATGCGGCGATACCAAGTGCGTCTGATGCCGTATGCAGCCCGGGAGATTCTTCGAATTTTGAAATTGCTTCAAGGTCTGCAGGACTAGGGCCGTCCAGTCGATCTCTTTTCGCCGACGCCAATTCACCTAAGGCTGCAGAATCTTTAAAAGTTCTCCAACGAGGGACCAGTTGCCGGTCATCTAATCCTTGATTACTTATCATGCCGCGTCCGACGTGCTACGGAAGGTTTCTGCTTTCCTCGAAAGCAGATCCAACTCGGTCACAATGCGATTCATAGAGTATGGCTGTCCGGCACGGCGACTAGCAAGATGACCTCTCCGTGTTACATCTGGATCAGTCGTTGCGGCAATCAGTCCTATTAGCTCGTCCCGAAGTGGTTCGTCGATAGTATTTTTCATAGTAGATAAGGCGGCGGCGTGTGCAGCCTGCACATAAGGGAACACGTCAGCATAGGTCCCGCGCCAATTTCGAGGGCTGAAAGTCGGGTCTAAGTACATGTCGATCAGGGAGTTCATGGTGACTCCCGCGAGTACGAAGCTCAGGAGGTTTCCCAGTTGGTAAATATCACAAGCGAGTCGACGCGCACCAAAACTCGCTTGAATCTCACCAAACTGTTGTTCAGGCGGAGCATACCTGGGATCCCCCGCAATTGTTAGTACATCGTGTCTCGCGGCTTTTGCCGCATCGGTTGCCCGGCCAAGGTCACCAATCTTAGCGGTATCCAAACTCCCTCTCCTCGTGTCGAAGATGAGAAGGTTGCTCGGCTTAACGTCCTGATGCGCCACCCCAATCGCGTGGAGTTGCGATATACCGGCCGCGGCGTTATGAACCATTCGAAGCTTCACAGCTAGATCGATATTATCTGTGGAGTCGAGAACAGCGCGAACGTCATTTTTCGCTCGCTCGAAGATTATGAAACTCAGGGGATACGGCGCTCCGGCTGGCGCTAGTGAATCATGGCGGTATGCAGATACAACTCGCGTGAGTCGCTTTTGAGAACATTTCTCCACGATATCGCGCTCAAAGTTGTATGCCTCGGTAATTATTTGCATCATCCCGGTCGGATCAGCACTGAATAAGATAGCGTGGTAGTTTATAACCTTCACGAAACCTTCTCGACCCGTTGTATGTCGAGCTAAGTATCCAAGTGAGAAGTTGCCTCCAGTCGCCGCGGCGGATTGTGCAATTTCATGAGTGATCGTCCATCCATCGCCCAGATCGACGCCAATCATTCCTCCAGAACCAGGTACAACGACTGTCAAAAGCACCCCCACGTTCACAAGCCGACCCGAACTGGTCCAGCTGATCGAACCTACAATATAGCTCTATGCGAACCAACGTTCATCGCGTTGACTTGGTGCCTTGTCTGCGGATCGGAATGTTCCATCGGCGAACGGGTGGCCTGACTCGCCTTCGTTGCGCTAGCAGTACAGCTATCCGGTTCGCGCAGCGTGGTGCGCGTCCTTCATTCACTGCGGTCTAAAAGCGCGGTGCCTAGGTCTGTCGGCAGCTGAGTGACACTCGCCGTTAGATGGCCCTCGCTTAAACTGTTCGTGGCATCGCGCGTCAAGAGAAGGATCTAGAGTGAGCGCCCCTTGCTTCGATCTGCGGCTTCCGCGGCGCTACGAGCTGCGGAGGCTGCTTCTTCTTGCGCGGACTTCGTGGTGGGCTTCTGAGACGCCGCCTTCTTCCTCTGAACGGCCTCCTCGGTCTTCTTTCCCCACCATGAGCTGCGGTTGGTGGGTCGGGCGACATCCTTGTTCTCGTTCACAGTCGGCTGCTTCGTGTTCTGGTCCTGTGCAGCGCCGGTGGTCGCGCCCTCGGCATTGCCGGCGGCAGGTGTCACGGTTCCTGGAGCAGCTGCCGCCTGTGCGCGGTGCTTGGCGATGGCGCGGGCGACGGCGGCTGACATATCGTCGCCCTGCTGCGGGGACGGTTCAGCTTGTACGGCGTCCACGATCCTCGCCTCGCGTTGCTGCGGAGCTGGCAGGGGGTGGCTGGCGGCGGCGCGTTCTGCGCGCATCCGGTCGATGACGCGGCGGGCTGCGGCCTGCTCGGTCGTCATCCGGTTTACGATCGCTGCCTCGTCCGCTGTCTGCTGGATCTTCGTGGCTGTCCGCGGCGCAACTTTGGTGAGTTCGCTGTGCTTGTGCAGGGCTGTGGCGCGCTCGATGAGGCGCTGCGCGGTCGGGTCATCCTGGTACTGCTTGGGGATCAGCGCGGTCTCGTGGGTGCCGATGTTGTACCGGTTCCGGTATGCCTCGGTCTCGGCCGCGATGCTGTGCCACTCGGCGGCCTTTGCGTCCTTCCCGGGCACGGGCCCGAGCGCCTTCGTCCACGCGGGCTTCTCTTCCGCGAGCTGCGCGCCCCGGACCATGACCCTCTGCTCGAGGTGCGCCCGGAGCCGGTCAAGCTCGGTCCGGTAGGACGCCGGCACCAGCTCATCGCGCAGCAGGACGGACGGCGCGAGGTCATCGCTGACCGACATGGCGGCCGCTGGCCGCATGCTCGCATTCATGACCGTGTCGGCTTGTGGCAGTGCGACGGAGCGGAGCTGCTGCTCGTACCTGATGGCGTCGCCGATGGTGACCTGGTGTGCTGTGCGGGGGTCTTCACCGCGTGCGGTGCGCTCGATTGCGACCTGCGTCGGGGAGAGATCCTGGCGGCGCTCCAGTTCGACGGTCATCGCCTTCATCAGCCACTGGTCCTTCAACACAGTTCTCTGTGTCTCTGTGTTTCCTGGTGTGGTGGGGTCGATGGCCTGGACCCGCTGCAAGGCTTCGGTGCGCGCGCTCGTGAGCTTGTCGGTCCGCATGAGCGCGAACGGCAGTGCCGCCCATTCCCTGTCGAGCCCGGTGTCCACTGGTGTTTCACCGGGCGAGCGGCGCGGCAGCTCGGATCCTGCTGCGTGCTTCGTGGCCTGGTCTGCGAGGCGCTGCAAGTGCTCGTCCGACACTGCGCCGAGGGGCCGCTGGTCGGCGTTGGTAAGGAGGCTGGCGGCGGCCTCGATGCGCTGCTCGAGCCTGTAGGCGAGGACGGCTGCCGGGTCCTGGGCTCCGTCGAACCCGCGCAGGTGCCCGGTGTCGGCGTGCTGTCCGCGTCCGATGCTGTCCCTGTTACTGTCACGACTAAGGCCGGCGGCCTGGGCGAGGAGTGCTGCGGGGTCGAGGCCCTGAGCTTCTGCTGTGCGCAGGTGGGTGGCTACTGCGCCCCATGCTTCGTGCGAGGTGAATTGCACGGCGGTCCGCGGACCCATGACCTCGGCTGCGATGGTCCTGGTCTTGGCTTCCCACGCGGCGTTCTCGACCTCCTTGTAGACGCCGGCGAGGGTAGCGACGTCGCCAGTACGGACGGTCTCTAGCCGTACTGCTTCGTGCGCGGACAGGGTGCGGTCGTAGTTCGCGGTGATCGCCGCCAGGACGCTGTCGCGGGTCACGGCCTGGTCGTTGTCCTCGCCGAGGGCGACGTAGAGCCGGTTGGTCTCGCGTCCTCGGGTGGCGGCGACGTAGGCGCCGGCCCGGTCGGTCCGCTCGTCGAGGATCGCGTGCGTGGTGTCCACGGTCGCGCCCTGGGCGCGGTGCACGGTCGCGGCGTAGCCGAGCTGGCCGTGCTCGTGGAGGTAGTCGGCGTCGACGGTGATCCGTCCCCGGTGGCCTGAATGCCGGAGGGTGATGCGCTGCCGCTCCTGCCCTGTAGCTGCGTCGGCGACTGTGTTGGTGGCGGGGTCGGCGGTGACTTCTTCGACGGTCCAGACGTCGTTGTTCTTGACGAAGTCCTTGCCCTGGTTGACCTGCAGGGTGCGGTCATTCTTGCGGGTCACGACGGTGTCCCCGGCATAAGCACGGAGCCCGTCGCGGAGGACCACGGACGGGGTTGCCTCGGTGATCAGGCCAGTGCCGCCTGCTGTGGGTGCAACGAGGTCACCGGTGGCGATGCGGGCGGCCTGTGCACGGGCGTTGAGGTCGGTGACGGTTGCGTTGTCGGTCGCGACCAGCAGCGAGGTCTTGCCCGCCTGGATGTCGGCCATCCACGCGGCGAGGGCGTCCTGGGTCATGGCTTCGGTGGTGCCGGCGGTGACGCGATTGTTCTCGAGGTACCAGTGGAACGGAGTATCCACACCGGCGGCGGGTGCTTCGCGCAGCGCCAGGGACGCCTCCGACTCGCCTTCCGTGCGGAAGCGGTGGACTTCCTCGAGGCGCACTGCTCCGACCTCGTTGTTGAGCAGGCGCAGCGCCCCGCCGGAGCCGATCGCTCCGAGCTGGCGGTCATCTCCGATGGCCCTGACGACGGCGCCGTTACGGGCGGCGACGGCGACAACCTCGGCGAGCCTCGGGGTCGTGACCATGCCGGCCTCGTCGACAATGATCACGTCCCCGGCCCCGAGAGCGAAGGCACCTGCGCTGGCGCTCCTGCCGGTTTGCTGGTTGCGGTGAGCGGCCAGGAACGCGTCGATGGTCGTCGCTTCGGCTCCGAGGTCCCCGCTCATGACAGCGGCCGCGGCGGCGGTGGGCGCGAGTCCGATGACCCGGCCGCCGGTGTCGTGGACGGCGTCGGCGGCAAGGGAAAGGCTGGTGGTCTTACCGGTTCCTGCCGGTCCAATGCCGAGGGTGAGCAGCTTCTCGTCGGTGGCGAACGCGCGCGCCAGGTCGATCTGCCCCTGGGACAGGGCCGGACCGCCGCTCTTGGCGGTGGTTTCGGCGTGCTCCGCGAGGACTGCGTCGAAGCGTTCCATGGACACGGCCGGTATGACGGTCTTCTGTCCGGCGGCGAGGATCCTGTGCTCAGCGTTCAGCACCTCATGGGAGGTGAACAGGGCGCTATCAGCCTGCTGGAACTGACTCGTGCCGTCGGCCCGCTGGAACTCGCGCAGGCGCGGTGTGATGGCTTCGGGCGTGACCTGGAGGCTGTGTGTGCCGGTGACGGAGCGGGTGACCTTCTCCACGGTTTCGTCGGTGATGGTCTGCCCGGGGAAGGCTTCTTTGAGGTGTCGGCGGGTCTGGGCGATGACGTGGTTCCGGCCCCATGAAGCACGCTTGGCTGACAGCTCGTGGACGATCTGACGGGCGTGCTCGTGCACGTTGAGGTCGGCGACGCTGGGGCCCACCCGGGCGCCGTCGGATGTGCGGGGTCCTGCGTTGCGAACGTGCTCGAGGAGGGCATCGCCTACTGGCATCCCCATCCCGCCGTCCAACCCTGTGCTGTAGTCCTTTTGCCATTCCTCGACCAGCTCGGAGAGGCGGCGGGCGCTCTTCTTCTCCGGTCGGGTCTCCAGGGTCGCCTGCTGCGCCAGTGCGATCTTCTGCTTATCGCTGGGCGCGTACCCGTGCTTATTAGTGAACTCGGTTTCGAGTCGGTTGATCGCTCCGGCGATGTTGGTGCGCCTTGAGGAGGCGCGGTGGATGCTGTCGAGGTCGATGCCGGCGATCTCGTAGACGGGCTCCCCGCCACCGGTTGCCCGGGCGACGGTGCTGACGCCGAGGGACGCGCACACCTTCTCGATGACCTTCGCGTTGTACGTCTCGGACGCGGCGACGCCCATCTTGTAGAGGGTGCGCCCGTCGAGGGAGGACCACTTCCCGTCGGTGCCTTTGACCTTGTTCGCGATGACGACGTGGTCGTGCAGCTGGGGGTCCCCGGCGCGGGAGTCGTAGTGCCGGAACTGGGTTGCGACGAGCCCTTCCTTGACGTCGATCTGGCGGACCCCGTTCTTCCCTCGGCGTGTGTAGGTGGCGTTCTTCTCGAGGAAGGTGATCGTCTCTTTGATGGCTTCGTTGTGCGCAGCCTCGACGGCTTTGCGGGCTTCATTGCCGCCGAGCGCCCAGAGGAGGGACACGGATTTGGCGGGCGAGAACACCAGGTCGTACCCGGCGACGGTCTGTTTCGACGGGGTGGTCTGCGCGGTGATGTACCGGGCGAGTTCTTCGTTGCTGCGGGCGTTGCGGCCGTGGGACTCACGGAACAGCTCTCCGCCGACTCGGGACCGGATCTCGTGCAGGACCTCTGTCGGCAGCGCCTTGTCGGCGTTGTCCGGGCCGCTCCATGCGGGTCCGCTGGTGCGCCGGAAGCGGGCCACTTCCTCGTCGATGCGGCGGGTCGTCGTCGTGTCCGCCGCATCGTACTGGTGGTACTTCTGGCCCAGCTTCACATCACTCGCAGTGCCACCGACGGCGAGCATACTCGCCGCCTCGGGGTGCAGGCCCTCACCGAACAGGGCTTTCATCTGCGCTTCGGTGACCTCACCACTCACCCCCAGCAGCTGCTCCGAGTGTCCAACCCACTGGCCGGGCGGCATGCCCTCCACCGTGTAGTAGTCCCCCAACTCACGGTCCCCGGCGCGCAGCTCGTCGCCGCTGGCGACCTCGGAGGTGTAGTAGGCGTAACCGTCCCCAGCACTGAGCTTATGGACGGTCATCACCCACTTATCCTTACCCACTCCCCCACCCCATTTGAGGCGGCACGCCGCGCAGTTCTGGCCTCATTTATCGGGATGCAAGAGGTGTGACAAATTGTGCTGGTTGGAGAGGTGCGAAATTGCTGGGTGACGACGGAGGAGGAAACGCGATGGGAGCGCCGTGGAGACCAGTACGATTGGTCCATCGAATTTTCGATGCGGTTGTGCACAAGAGAATGGGCGGTGGGTAACACGGTTTTCGTTATCCACGGGTCGTTCGATTGTGTGGAACCGCTGACGGACGTTGTCCACCAGGTGGGCAGCGCAGAGACGCAACGGTTATCTCGGAGCTATCCACGTGTGGTCAACGGCCGTTACATCCAGCCCGAGCGTCAGCGAGGTCCGCATTGGCAGTTCGCAGTGAGCCCGTCGGCGCCGGCGGTGACGTCCGGCAGAGCTGGTGGTCGGTCAGGGTCGGGTGGTCGGCGGTCCGTTGTGGGTAGGCGCTGACCGTTAGGTTTGGCAGGGAAAGTGCGTCGGATCGCAAATCGCGGCCGAAGCAGTATCAGGTACAGGTTTGAACGCAGGATGAGTGAAGGGGACGAGTCATCATGGCAGCACCGAGAAAGTCAGCGCAGCAGGTCGCGGCACGGGAAAAAGCTAGGGCGAAAGCCCAGGAACTGACCGAGCGGCACGAGCGGCTGATCGACCTGGCGGCGGAGTTCTTCGAGCAGGAGCAGCAGGCCGAGCAGATCCGCGCCGAAGCGCGGGAACGTGCCGACGCGATCCTGGCGAAAGCCGAGCAGGACGCCGAGGCGGCCGCGAAGGAAGCCGGCGCGAAGGTGCAGCAGATGCTCGACACCGGTGAGAGCCGGGCCGCGGTCGCGGCCCGTCTCGGACTCAGTGCCGCCGAGATGAAGCGGGCCGTGGACGGTGCCGGCACCAGCTCGCCGTCCGTAGAAGGACGGACCGAGCCGACGCTGGCGGCAACAGCGGACGAGGTCGCGGAACAGGTTGCCGCCGAGACGAAGGCCGCCTGACGGGCGACGCTTCAGCGGACAGCACGACGTGAGAGGACAGGCTGCTGTCGGTCCCCTCTTCTGTTGGTAACGCTTCTGCGTAGTCCTTTCTTCTGGTCGTGTCGGTGTGTGGCGCGGCCGGTGCGTGATTACCTGGTGCGCGGCACTGGAGCCGAGTGAGATTGAGTGCGAGGACGGCGGTTTGTCGCCGGCGACCACAGCTCGAGGTTCCCGCAGCGGCGGCGAACCGCCCCGCCCACCAGAAGCGAGCCGACCAGTTCCCCTCCCCTGCACTGCGTGGTTCGGCCCGGGCCGGTGCCGGTGGTGCAGGGCCGTGAGGCTTCCTGCACCACCGGTGCACGGTGCTACTCGGCGGAGTACTCTTCCGCGATCATCTCCTCCTCGTCGGCGTGGACTTCCTCGAACGTCTCGCCCGGCTCTGCCTGCGCTGTATCCCTCGTGCTGTCGGTGTCCTCGGTGGCTTCGGTGTCTTCGTCGGTTTCGGTGGTCTTGTTGGCACTGTCGAGGATGATCTGTTCGACCTCGCTCGGCGTGTACCCCCACGTGACCAACTGCATGAGGTAGGTCAGGTGGCTCCGGTGCGGTGAGCGCCACGAATCCTTGGCGATGGTCTTCTCAAACCCCGCGCAGACCAGCGCAATCATGGGCACCTCGGGTCGGGTCGTGGTCTTCGCGACGTGGTCACGGAGCGGGTTCCATCCCCACAATTCCTTACCCTCGATCTTCGCTCCGGCCATCTCAGCGGCCACGGCTCCCTCGTAGCCGCTGGCAACCTCGGCGTGGTGCGTCAGGGCGTGGACGGTGAAATACTGCCAGCCCTTCGGTGCCTGCTTCTTCGCCAGCAGGGACCGAACGAACTCGCGCCGGACGACCGTCGCCGATTCCATGGCCTTGTTGTTGGCAATCAACGTCTTCCGTGCGGCTTTCTGCTCATCGGTCATGGGTCCGCTGGGTGCGGCCGAACCGGAGTTGTAGCGGAGCTTGAAGCCCAGCTCCTTCCATCCGGTGACGACCGGGATCACGGTCAGCGCGCCGTTGATGTAGGCGGCGTTCGCGTCCTCCGTCGTGGCCTGCGATCCGTCAGCACGGAGCAGTTCGGTGACGCGCACGTTCTCGTCGGTCGAGTGGTACCCCCAGCTCACGTCGTCCACGATCTGCGTCCCAGCGGCTTCCAGATCGGCGACCAGTGCCGCGCGTGCGGCTTGGTGTGCGCGGTCGTCGCGCAACTGCTGGGCGACGTGGGCGAGCATGTCCGGCTCGTCCGTGAGGACGGCTTCAAGGTGCGCGGTGGCGTCCTCGTCGTCGGCGAACTCGACCAGCACGAGAGCTTCCTCGATGGTACGGCCCTTGGACAGTGCGGCCTCCCCTGCGCGGTTTTTCTTGGCCTTCAACGCGCCCTCGACGGTGGTTTTGGTGCGTCCGGTCTTCTTCGCGATCTGCGCCGCGCTCACTCCCAGCAGGGACAGCTGGTGGAAGGCGTCGGCTTCGTCCGCGTCGGTCAGCGCGGAACGCTGAACGTTCTCCACGACCTGCGTAGTGATCCGCTCGGCTTCCTCCGGGCTGGCGACGACCATGACCGGGATCAGGGGTGCCTCGGCTTCGATCGCGCCGCGCGTGCGGCGCTGGCCCATCAGGACATGCACGGTGGTGGTTCCGTCGCCGTTGTCCCGGCGGTGCGCGATCACGGGTTCGATCACGCCGTGCTCCTTGATGCTCGCGATGAACTCGGGTGTCAGGGCGGCGTCCTTGCGCACGTTCACGTCCACGGTGAGCGTGCGCGGGTCGATCATCTCCAGCGTCGGGGCGGAGGTCGGCTGAGTAGTCAGCTGAGCGTTCATGGGGTTGTGCTCCTTGGTTGCAGTGGTGGTGTCGGGGCCCTTGGTGACCAGCAGTGGACCCTTCCCCCTCATGTTTTTTGCCTGCTGGCGAGCTCGCTCGCTCGTTCCCGACGGAGCCGTGTGCAACCCGGAGGGCGGAGGGCACAGCAAATGAGGGAGGAAATAAGCGACGCAGGAGCGCCGGACGCATTTGGTGGGTCCGGCGTCGGCGCAGCCGATTGACGCGGTGGAGCGGGGACGCATAATCCGCAGGACAGCAGCAAAAAACACTCGGACGGGATGCGACGAAGGAGCAGCCTGGCCGGAACAGGCCGGAGCGAAGCGAGAGGACCATGTCCCTGGTTGGAGCGCCAGCGACAACCCCGGGGAAGCCTGAACACCAGAGGGACCAGCAACCGCCGGCCACCCGCGGCCCCGGCACCCGCCTCCAGGGGGTTGGGCGAGCGGAAGCGGCGCTGCGGTATTGTCATCTTCGCCTCTAGAAGCGGGGTGTTTTAGTTGCCAGTACGCGAATGAGGCATTGCATGAGTGATAGCAGCAAGTTGGACCCTGACAAGGATTTCCCAGAGGATCTGACCACCATCGATCGGGATGACCTGGACATCCTGAATAGTCGAAATCACCGGTCCCGAGACCTCCAGTACATCCGCGATGGTGACGTCGATGCGGAGACGGAGGGCCAGCACCACGAGTTACGCGAAGAACTCGACCGTCGCCAAGCAGTGCGTGATGATTCAGCTCGTGCCGGAGCGAAGGACGTAAACCGTTCCGGCTACGTTGACGAGGACTCTCAGGCTCAGGAAGCTTGACCATTACAGAGCTTTGGCGCTCCTGGCGGCCACGTGTGCACACCACCTGATCTAGCACGTTGGAGGATTTTCGTGATGTGACGTTCCCCGGTAGTCGCCTACCAAGATCAACAGGTCTACTGGATGTAGCAGCTCCATTTGTCTAGCAGTGGGCAGGCGCTGCTCAGGGGCGGCAGGACTCGTGCAGTGCAACGCACGAGCCCTGCCGTCCCGCCTGCCCACTCAAGACTCAGGACTCAGAGCCGTACCTGTTCTTGTATCCGGCCAGCTGGCTGGAATCAGCGCCGTCGGACGCGGACTGCGCTCAGATCCTTATTGATTCACGGCGCCGGTCAGGCTTTGTGGGCGTGGTCGGGGCAGTAGTAGCGGCCAATGTCGACGGTAATCGTCCGATACAGCCAGCCCTCCGGCAAGGGGCGGCCCTCGTCGAGGAGTCTCGTGGTGGCGCGGCAGATGCAGCACTGCGCCAGGGGCGGGGTCCCCAGCGGCTGCGGTGTCCATGGTGTCTTCGGTGTCACTGCGGCGTCAGTTCACGAAAAAGCGGCGTGCCGCCTCGGAGGCTTCGACGACGTCAACGGGCCCGAAGCCGTTCGTTCCACTCGTCAACGGGTAGCCGGCCTCGAGCCGGTCCTCGAGGAGGTCCTCGAGCGTGGGCGCCTGCAGCTCGGGCAGGTGCTCCTGCAGGTTCTCGCCGAGGCCAGGACTCAGAGCAACGGGCAGGTCGGGGGGCTCGATGTAGTCCACGGGTCCCATGATCGTCTCTTCCTGGTTGATTAATTGGTGTCACTGTACGTGCCGGCGCTGTCACTTCACCTGCCAGCTCTCGGGGCGCGGTCCCCTGCTTGTCGCCTGACGGAAGTGCGCGGTAGGTGCAGCTCGTGGCTGGTTTGGGGGGTCGCGCCAGCGTGTCTAGCGGCGGCCGGGGGATGTTCCTATGGACAAGTCTGTTGATCGATCGACCGTGGATTTTCGTCGGTCCGATCAGGGCTTGAGATCGCTCGGTAGGCTCAGAAGGTGACTGGGAATGAGGGGACAGCAAATGTTTAGGACTCCCGCGCTCAGGGACCGCGCTAAGTACTTCATCTACCTGGGTATCTTCGGACCCACCGTCACGGTCAGGATGACCGAGGAGGTCATGGGCGGTGGCGGCGCGCACGAGTACCTGATGGTGATCTTCGGAGGCTTGTTGCTCTCGTGCCTGCTCGGCGTCGTTCCCGGTCTCATCATGGAGTGGCTGATGGAGTCCAAGGCCACCGCCATCGTCGCCTGGGCAACGGGCCTATCGGCTGCCGCCTGCGTGAGTGCGAGCTACAGTGCGCTGACCCTCGTCTGGGACAACGCCGTCCACTACCCCGTATGGGTTCAGATCCTCTGTCTGGGAGCTGTCACCCTCTGCGTGTCGGCCGGCGTGGGCTGCGCCCTGCGCGGCACTACCGTACAAAGCGAACCCTCGCCGAGCAAGGGCCGCCCGACTGGGTAACCCGATCAGAAGAGGGTTGGCGCTTCGGAATCGATACCTGTGATTTCCAGCCGACGCCGCCGGTGAGCCGGTGAGCCGGTGAGCCGGTGAGCCGGTGGAAGGATGTGCACATGAATCGCCAGCCGCCAAATCTTTCCCCGGAACCTTTCCTTCCGTGAGGCCTGCCGCTGCACGGAAGATTTGCCCGATTCCAGGGCGTGCTGTTCGCCTGCAGGATCGGCGTCTTTCAGCGGAACGGGAGACTGCACGATGACGTGACCCTGATCGCCCGGGGTGCCGACAACCCTGGGCCGGAATGGTTCAACGCGCCCCACCCATTCAACCCGGCCTTCTCAGAATGGACTCGGGTCGTCAAACAGTGCGACACCGACGAAACCTTCTCCTGTATCGCAACCGCACTATGGCGAGGCATCGGACTGGGAGGCCTCGACTACGGCCCGTCTACCCGACTTATCGGCGGTTACCTCAGCCCGGGGTTCACCAGCACGCATCCGGCCGCTGAATCCCTGCACAATCTGGTGCACGTCGACCGCTCGACCTGGCACGGCCAGATACCTTTTGACGAGATGGAGCGCTTGGAGATTCGCAGGACCCCGATTCTTCCGGTTCCTCCACGGCTTGAGCCCGCGGCGTCATGGTGGATGCCCTCAAGACGGCACCGAAATTGAACCCACTCCCCGGCCCGGTCCCTCTTCCCCACGAAGGTAACCCAACTGCCCGTCCGATTTGACGACTATGGAGCATTGTTAGGGTCGGATGCGACGAAGGAGCAGCCGGGCCGGAACAGTCCGGAGCGAAGCGAGAGGTCCATTGCCCCGAGTGGAGCGCTAGCGGAGAGCAGGGAAGCACGAGAACGTAGAACACCTACGGGCGCCGGCGCTGGATAGCGGGCATGAGGAAGGGCGGCACAACCGGTAGTTGTACCGCCCTAAATGGTGCTTGGTGTTCCTCGGTGCGTACTTACCCAAAGAGATCCTTGTCTGCTGCCGGCGTCCAGGTGAGGTCGACCCGCTCAGGGTGGGAGAACGTGACTGACCCGGTTTTCAGACGGTCCTCGAGCAGGTCCTCGGCGGTGGGTGTGGCGAGCTTCGGCGCGTGGAGGCTAAGGCTCTCGCTGAACGGCTTTGTCATGGTGATGCTCGAGGCCGGTTGCGCGATGTAATCCGTGGGGCCCATAGGTGCCTCTTCCTAGTTGGTGGCTTGGGTGTCACTGTACGGGCTAGCCCTGTCAGTCCCGGTTGTGGTGCCCGGTCAGTGTTGCACAAGTGCAGCTCGTGGCTGGGGGTGGTGGCTGCGTCAGCGTGTACGGCGGCGGCCGGGGGAGCGTGCGGCGGAGGCCGCCGCCGCGCACCCAAGGAAACGCTGGGGCTCCTGATCTGGGTGGCTGGGTACGACACGAGGGCCGGACTCCCGTGCGGGTGAGAGTCCGGCCCTCGGCCTGTGGGTCTAGCTGGTCCCGTTACCGGGCTTGCCTGTTAGTGGTGGTCGCGCTGGCGGTACGCGGTGCGTTCGTTTGCGCGGCCAACGGGAGGATTCCGCGGCCGACCATTTCCCGCATCAGCCGTGAGAGTCGGTGCTGAGGGTCGGTCTTGATGGCGTTATCGAAGTAGGCGGCGGCGACCGAGGACGATCCGCGGTACCAGCGGAGCCAGCCGAGGAAGCAGAACAGCGGGGCGCGGTCCTCGATCGGCGTGTACGCGAGGACCTTGACCAGCAGTTCCTCGGTCGCTTCCACGCGGGACCAGTCGGGCTGTCCCTCGTACCTGCCGGTCATGACCTGCTGGTAAGTGGTTTCCTCGTCGGCGCCGCTGATGGCGTCGGCCATGATCCGGTCCCGGATGGTCTTGATCAGCAGGTAGCCGGTCAGCTCACATGCCGCCTGCTCGGTGGTGTCCTCGCCGATGGCCTCATTCCACAGTGCGCGGGCGGCGCACATTGCGTGGTGTCCGAAGTCCAGCGCGCCAGGTGCTCCGAGCCGATCCACCCAGTACGCGGCGTCGGTGATGGTGTTGTGCGCATCGTCGCTGCCGACGAACGCAGGGTCGGCGATCATGTTCGCGGGGTGCTCCTGCGTGTTGTAGCCGCGATAGATCAGCTCGGCGTTCATGGCGCTGTCGCGGATCTCGTCGGTGGGGTTGAGCTCACAGCACCCGCTCTCTTCGCAGAAGTAGGGCGTCCATCCCCTGTCGGTGACAAGCCATCCGCTGCGGATGCTCATGCCGACGTGCTCCAGCTCGGCCTCGATGGCCTGCGCGTAGGCCATGTAGGGCTTGGCATCGGGGTTCTCGCCCGACTGGGCGGCTTCGGCTACCTCGTTCGTGTAGACGAACAGCAGGACGCCGTCGGCGGCGGTGTCCGCGAGCAGGTAGTGCATGACGACCTGCGCGAAGTCTGCCGGGCGGGTCAGGTCGGCGGGGGCGTCGAGCCGCAGGGTCGCGCCGGTGGTGTTGCCGCGCATGGTGACGAAGGCGAAGGATTCGCGCGGCTGGAAGCCGAGCGCGCTGGGGACGAATGCGAGCAGGTCAGCGGCCGTTGTGGCGGTCAGCTGGTGGTTGTGCTGGGTGTTCTCGTTCATGGGGTTGTGCTCCTTGGTTGCAGTGGTGGTGTCGGGGCCCTTGGTGACCAGCAGTGGACCCTTCCCCCTCATGTTTTTTGCCTGCTGGCGAGCTCGCTCGCTCGTTCCCGACGGAGCCGTGTGCAACCCGGAGGGCGGAGGGCACAGCAAATGAGGGAGGAAATAAGCGACGCAGGAGCGCCGGACGCATTTGGTGGGTCCGGCGTCGGCGCAGCCGATTGACGCGGTGGAGCGGGGACGGATAATCCGCAGGACAGCAGCAAAAAACACTCGGACGGGATGCGACGAAGGAGCAGCCTGGCCGGAACAGGCCGGAGCGAAGCGAGAGGACCATGTCCCTGGTTGGAGCGCCAGCGACAATCCAGGGGAAGCCTGCACACCAGAGGGACCCGCAACCGCCGGCCCGGGGTGGTTAAAGAGGTGGGAGTGGGAGCTGCACCACCAGCTCCCACTCCCGTTTTCTTGCGTTTCCCTGCAACAAGGAAATCTATGGGGCCCGGTTCTTCTCTTCCTCGAGAGTTCGTCGGCCTGGCCGGAGGGCCCCCGGTGCTACCGGTTCCCACTTCCTGCCCTGGTTGTGCTTGCGCTGCAGGCGCTTCACCTCCCGCATCACAGATGCTTCGATCAAGTCTGTCACAGACCGGTACCCCTCGGCCTGCCCTGCGGCGAGGAACGCAGCTCGCACCTGGTCGGCGTCGGCCTGCGTGAAGTACGGCGTGAAAGACGCCGGTTTGCGCTTGCTCACCTGCTACTCCTCATCGCCGAAAGCTCCAACTGGTGACAGCGGTTTGATGCCACCGCTGAGTTCGTCCAGCTCGCTCGTCTTGTAGATCCTGATGATGTCCTGCCAGCCCTCGGCATCCGCGGCCGGTGCAGCGGACAGCGGGTGCTCCCTGCGTCCGCAAGGAACGCCCACCCCTGCGGTATCCCGTGCCCAAACAACGTCAACGGAGACGCTCATCCGCACCCGGCGCACTCGGTCGCCTGACCACCTGGCCACGTGCTGGTCGATTCGCGCCCATCCGCCCAGTCTCTCAGTCCCCTGCGTCAGTCACGGTGTCAGAGCCGTGTTCTACGCTTCGTAGTGGAGTCCTGTCCGGGGTGTCCGTCGTACTCGACCTACCGTGCACCCTGGGCAGGACTTCCTGCCGTCCTCTAATACTGTCCGCCGGCGTGCTGGTGTGCCGCGCAGCGGCTTTAGATGATGTTGCCGTCGGGCCAGTCGTAGAGTCGGGCGAGGCGCACGATGGACGTCGGGGTGCCGTCCTCGGTGAACTCAAACCCTGAGTGTTCGTGGCTTCCGCCGGCATGAGCGATCGCTGCGAGGACGAGGGCCAGCACGTCGCGGTCCAGTCCCGGGATGATGTCTCCGAGGTCGACCAGCGCTCCCCCATCACCGAGGGAAGCGACCAGCAGCATGAACCGGCGCTCACCCCCGGATAGGCCTCCGAGGTTCTCCTCGATCGCTTCGAAATCGACGTAGGGCCAGCGGCTGCCCCTCCCGATCCACGGCTCCCCCGACCTTGCGAAACGACCGTCAAAGGCCCGGATCAGCAACTCCGTTGCCGCCTCTACCGTGTAGGTGCCCTTCGCCCAGGACCGCAGGCCGCAGTGATGCTCATTCGTGAGCGCTTGCGCCTCGGGGCTGCTGGTCATGAGTTTTCTCTCTCCTACTAGGCGGTCTGCGGGGCCGCTTGCTGTGACTAATTGGTGTGACTGATTGGTGTGACTGATTGGTGTGACTGGTGGCGTGGTGCGTCGGTAGCCAGCGTAGAGCCGGCCACCGACGCTTGTCCGCCATGCTGTGCAAAGCCTGCGGCTAGAACGGAGGTTCACTCTCGGGGCCGTTGCCCCACCCACCAGCACTACCAGCACCGCCGGCACTGGCTGCACCGCCAACACTGGCTGCTGCAGGGGCTCCCCATGGATCATCCGCGGGCTGCTGCTGCCACGCGGTGTTGTTCTGGTTGCCCTGGTTGCTGTGTTCGCCTTGCTGGGCTCCCCCACCATTGCCGCCCGGGCCGCCGTTAGTGGAGTTGTTGCGCTGGGTGCGGGTGACCTTCGCGGAGGCGTAGCGCAGGCTCGGTCCGACCTCGTCGACCTCGAGTTCCATGATGGTGCGCTTCTCGCCTTCCTTGGTGTCGTAGCTGCGGGACTTTAACCGGCCCTGGGCAATGACGCGGGTTCCCTTGGTCAGGGTCTCGGCGACGTTCTCGGCCGACTCGCGCCACACGTTGCAGCGCAGGAACAGGGTTTCCCCGTCCTTCCAGTCGTTGCTCTGCCGGTCGAACGTGCGCGGGGTGCTCGCGATGGTGAAGTTCGCGACCGCTGAGCCGCTGGGGGTAAAGCGAAGTTCGGGATCCGCGGTGAGGTTCCCGATGACGGTGATGACGGTCTCTCCGGCCATGATGCTCAAGTGCCTTATCTATGGGTGCTGGTGTTGTCGTTGATTTCCGTACTTCTGTGTTTCAGTACTTCTGTACCTCGGCATACCGTACTCACGTACTTACAGAGTCCGGTACTTCCGTGCATGTATCGGAATTATTGCCGCGTGTGTCGAGCTGGATGACCTGGTTGATCTTGGTGGGGTTCAGGCCGGACCAGTGGTCCTCGCTGCCGTCCTTCTCGTACACGACGACCGGCGCCTGGCTGTAGCCGAGTTCCTCGGTGATGTAGGCCAGGGCCTGGTTGTTGGTGGTGATGTCCACGGTGGTGAACTGGACGCCGGCGGCGTCAAACAGTTCCTTCGTCTTCGTGCATCCGAAGCACCCGCTGGGCTTCTCGAAAATGGTGATGGTCATGGCGCTCAGTCCTAAGTTACGTATCGGTTCTAGTGAGAGTCGACTGCTGTACTGCTGGTACCAATTCTACCTTTTATTCATCTGAATAAAGGCTTATTTCCCGCACTATTCGGCGTGTTTGGCAATTCGATATATACCGTTGAGGCTAGTGATCTCAGCCGAACGGAAGGGTGGGCCGCACCCCGTCCGCTGGGCGGGGTGCGGCCTCTGTTAGAGGGTTTTAGCAGCTGTGGATGTATCCGTAGGGCTTGGTGAACTCATCCTCCAGTTCCCCAGCCGTGGCGGGCAGGTTGGTGGGCCCGTCGGCTTGTCCGTGCTTCCAGTACCAGAAGACCTCGGCGGTGATCGCCGTGTGGCAGGCGGGCTCGGTGCGGTACCAGTGGGTGGAGGTGTCGCCTTCGACGTAGGTCCCGTACCCGTACAGGGTGCCTGCCTCGTCATGGTGGGTGGCAGTAATAAAGAAGACGTAGGGCCAGGATTCGGCGTCCCATCCGTCGGTGCCCCACGCGCCCATGACCTGCCACGGGCTGCCGGTGAGGTTCTCGAGCCAGTCGTACCCGTCGCCGGTACGGTCGTCCACGGGCAGGGCCGGGGCGCTGATGGTTTCCTCGGTGTCCTTCGTGGTGGTGCAGACGAGAACTGCGGTATCGGTGTTCAGAAAGTCCACGGTGGTGCTCCTTCGCTGCGGTGGTGGTGTCGGGGTCTTGTAGTGACCAGCAGTGGCCCCTCTCCCCCTCATGTTTTTGCCTGCTGGCGAGTTCGCTCGCTCGTCCCTGACGGAGCAGTGCTCAACGCCGTAGGTGCGAGGGTGCACCCAATCCTGGGAGGAAATAAGCGACGTAAGGAGCGCCGGACAGGATGGGTGTGTCCGATGCCGGCGGAGCCGGTTGACGCTGTGGAGCGGGGGCGCATCATCCGCAGGACAGCAGCAAAAACGTCGTAGACACATCAGGGGTCGGGCGCGACGAAGGAGCGCCCGGGCCTTATCAGGCCGGAGCGAAGCGAGAGGACCATTGCTCGGGTTGGAGCGCCAGCGGAAACCGGAGAAGCACTACAGGTGAGTCGTCCGCGGCCGCCAGCCACGACACATTAGTAGAGTCAAGACCATGGCAATGGGGACGAACGACCAATCACGGATAAGAACACGCAACTCGAAGCGCGACGCGGCGATTTATGGGTTCGCGGGCGCGATGTTCGCATTGGTTTCGGTGATGACGTTTTCGAGCGTTGACGCCTGGTACATGGTCGTCGGCTCCTGCCTCATCGCGATCGCGGCCGTCGTGTGGGTCGCCAAAGCGATCATCGCGCTGCGGCAGGGCGACGCCGCTCCTTCGGAAATCCACAACACTGCTGGTCACGACGCTGATGTGAAGGTTCAGGATGGCGCGACCTTCACGGTGGTCAAGCGCTCGAGCCCGGCCGCCGGCCAAAGTTCCCACTACTGGTTGGGCGACAACGGCCAAGAGATTGACCTGACGCAAGAAGAGGCCGCCCGGCTTTCGTAGCGGCCCCAAGTGGAGATTCCTACCGTAGTTAGGGTGTGGGTATGACTGCATGGACTCGCTATTTGTTCGGGGCCTCGCTCGTGTTCGGGGTGGGCGTGACGATCCTCGCCGAGCGGTTGCCAGCCTGGTGGGGTCCCGCGTCGATCCTCACCGTCGTGCTGGCTGCGTCTGCGTTCCTGATCTGCTCGGTCCGTGACTACCTACGTGAGAATGCCGCGAGACGACTACGCCAGCTCTGATCAGATACACCCACCACTTAGAGCGAAGGACACAGCAATGCTGACCAGAACCGAATGAATCATCATCGCGCTGGCCTTTGCCCTCGCCCTCATGAATCTTCTCTTCATGGGCATGGGCAGGGGCATGGGCTTGCTCTACTACATCTGCCTGGTCGTCGTCTTAGTCGTCTGTGGTAGCTCGGTGCTGCATTGGGCCATGCGGCGCGAGCCGGTCACTGGCTGATAACCTCCGAGTCGCACACGATGTCTGAAGGAACTATCGGTCTGGCCTTCCTACTCTTCACCCTCATCTTCCTGCCTGCCGCCTGTGTTTTCGTGACAAGGCAGGCAGCGGAAGGCTCGATCAATCGCAACGCTGCTGCCGGGATCCGCACCAGGTACACGCAAGCATCAGACGAAGCGTGGACCGCTGGGCATGCAGCAGCGCTTCCGGTAGTGAGGCGGATGTGGGTAGCCGGTGGCGCGGGGATCCTGGTAGCGGTCAGTGTTCATTTCCTGGTCGGTGGCCAGGCCGGCCCTGTCACTGCCCTGGTGGCACTCATCGCGCAAACAGTGATCCTCTTCCAATCTGCTGCTGCGGCCAATGGGGCTGCGCGCACGGTCGAGGACTAGGCGGCCGAACGGCTCGTCGGGTAACGGGTTAGGAGCAGCTCAGGCTTCGTCGAGCCAGTCCGGGGGGCCGGCGAGGCCGATCCGGTAGCGTGCCGCGTCCTCGGACGGGCTATGCGCTCCGAGGGCCAGCTGGAAGGTCCGTAACTGCCAGCGGGTGCGCTGCAAGCGGAGGCGGGCCGCGGGCGAGCGGTCGCCGCGGCCGGGCACCCCAGCGAGAGGAGCGACGGACGGGGAGAGCACCAGCGCCCCGGCGCTGGCCAGGCCGCTGTAGAAGACCCGCTCGGCCCGGTTCAGCCCGTCCGGGGCGGAGAGGAAGGCCAGGAGCTCGGCGGGCACGGGTTCGAGGTCGGGCTCCACCGCGCGCAGGGCCTCGGCGAGTTCCCGGCGGCTGGCCGGGAGGTCCTCGGCCCCGAGGGCCCGGGCGCTGCGGGACCAGTCGGCGACGTAGGTGTCGGCCCAGTCGCGGCCGAACCGCGGGGCCAGGTCGTGGCCGACGGCCTCGTGGGCCCCGAGGAAGGCATCGGTGAAGGCCAGGTGCACCCAGCGCAGCAGGGCGGGGTCGGAGGCGGAGTAGGCGCGGCCGTCATCGGTGGTGCCGCGGACTCGCCTGTGCATGCCGCGGACCCGCGCCGATTCCCGCTCGGCGAGTTCCGCGGAGCCGAAGGTGCTCACGGTGAGCCAGCGTGCTGTCCCGGCGAGGCGGGCCCAGGGGTCGCTGCGGTAGGAGGAGTGCCGCGCCACCCCGGCCATCGCCAGCGGGTGCGCGCCCTGCCCGAGGAGGGCCGCGACCCCGCCGACGAGGGTGGACAGGTCGCCGTGGACCCGCCAGACGACGCCGTCGGGCTCGAACCAGCCCGGTCCCTCCCCGACCAGGGCGATGTCGCGCACCCAGTCCGGCGCCCCGGTGGGGTCGCCGGAAACCCGGGCGCGGAACGCGCGGCGGACGCGGTGGGCCAGCTCGGCGGGGTGCGGTATCGAGCTCACAGGCATGATGCTCCAACGACGGTAGGTCGGGTACGACGGACACCCCGGACAGGACTCCACTACGAAGCGTAGAACACGGCCCTGACACGATGATGGCGAGTTTGCCCTCGTAGTTAGAAGAGCGTTGGTGCTTCGGGGTCGGTCCCGGTGAGCAGGGGTCGGATGATCGGTTCGTTCCATCCGTGCTCGAAGAGGGCTGTGCGCAGCTCGATGGAGTGGGCGCGGAACTGGGCGCGGCCGACACCGCGCCACCGAAAGGTTGAGGCGTTCGCGTGCCGGCCCTTCTGGGACCGGTCAAGCATGTTCAACGCCTGAGTACCGGGAAGCAGGTGACTTTCTACCCCGATGCTGGCATGCACGCACAGTGGCACGTCGCAGACGTGCATCAGCGCGATGCCGGGGTGCAGGGTCTCTCCGGTGAGGTGTCCGTAGGCATAGCGTTGCGGCCGCAGGGCGCGCTGCTCGCCGTCCCTGGTAACCCAGAACCGCCCGTACCCGTCATCGGCCACTGCGCCGGTCCAGATCCAGCAGTCATGCGGCCGTGGGCCCTTGACGACTTTCTCCCAGAACCGGTCAGCCTCTCCCCTGCGCTGCCTCATCGCCGCCTACCTCCACCAAGACATCGTCGGACGCGCACCGGCCGGCGGACGATCGACCGGCGACCCTCCATCCGCACAACACCCGCGATGATGAGCGCGGCTGCAGCAGCAACCATCAGCTGACCCCACCACGGCACGGCGGCCGCAACGACCACAACGTACAGGCCGAGGAACCAGAGGGCGATTGCCAGCCCACCGGCGGTCTGGTTACGGACGAGCGGCGGAATCGGCAGCAGGAGCAGCGGCAGCCGGAGGATAGCGCGGACGAACAGGTAGCTGTAGCGGATGCTCGAGGTGAGCAACCAGCGGATGAGTCTAATCATCGGAGTCTCCTGATCACCGAGGATCTTGTCGTGCGAGCTGTATCTCGGTCGCTTCGATGATGGTGGCCGATCCCACTGACGGTTTCACCTTCGGTTTTCGTCCCTTTGGCGGAGCCACTTGATCCCGTTTGAGTGTCCGGTAGATGGTGGTCCTGCTGACACCGAGGACCTGCCCAATCTGTTCAACTGTCATGTCCTGCTGCTCATACATGCGCCTCGCGGCGGTGACCTGTTGAGCACTGAGTCGTGGCGGGCGTCCACCGGTGCGACCTCGAGCACGGGCTGCCGCGAGGCCGGCGCTCGTGCGCTCCCTAATGAGGTCCCGTTCGAACTCGGCGAGAGCAGCGAAAACGTGGAAAACCAATCTGCCACCGGGCGAAGTTGTGTCGATCGTTTCCTGGAGGGACCTGAACCCAATGCCCTTGTCCTGAAACGCTGTGAGCTGGTCGATGAGGTGCCGTATGGAGCCGCCAAGTCGGTCGAGGCGCCAGACGACGAGCGTGTCCCCGGGGCGCAACTGATCCAAAAGCTTGGTGAGCTCCGGCCTCTGATCGAGGGACCCTGAGATGGTGTCCACAAACACCCGGTAGCACCCGGCGGCATTCAGTGCGTCGACCTGTAGCGAAGCGTCCTGATCGGTCGTCGACACCCGCGCGTACCCGAGAAGGTGTCCCATGCCCTCCAATGTAGCGGAACTCATCACCCGGAAGAAGAAGTGGCACATAGGTTGTGGCACTGAGTATTGCTACAGAAACAGAACTATCCTGGGTCTGCATCGAGGGTTGGCACCACGTGTAGCGAAAACGTTCGATTGAGGGACCCGTAGTCTCGACCCCCACTACCCGCTACCACCGGACCGACCAGGCGCGTAATAACCTTTGTAAGTCCCTTTCACGAGGGGGGTGTCCGCTGGATTATTCGTGCCCCCTGGCTCGCGCTTCGGCCTGTTGCTCGCGTCCGAGCTCCACCAGGCGATCGTCATCGGTCTTGTTGCCCTTGAACTCGATGACGGCGCCCTCCACTTCGTCGACGACGGCCTTCACCGAGTCCGCCGGATTGAGCGAGACCTTTTGTTTCGGTGCTTCCGGAACGACGGCGATGCCCACATCATCGCCGCCCTCCGCGCCGATGTGGACAGCGCCGACGGTGGTGCGCGTCGCGCGCGCACCACTCGCATGCCGGACGCAGAGACCGGCGACCTCGCGAGCATGTGCATGCATCACCGAATGGGCCGCGCCCTCGATCTCGACGACGTCGACAGCACGTGGGAACGCACGGCTCAACCGTTCGACCCAGGGGCGCGGACACACTGCGTCGTGCTCGCCGCGGATAACGAGCGTCGACGCGCGCACACCGGCGGCCGTCCGCTCGATCGGGTAGGACATCATGCGCGGCAGGATCTTGAAGAACCAACCGAACCCACACGTCAGATACGCGACCACGGCGAGGAGCTTCACCCGGAAGGGCTCATGGAGGCTGGCCCGCAGGAAACGAAGGGCCTGGACAGGAACAGTGCGGGACGAGGCGTCGATGACCGGACTGATCAGGACGAGGGTGGTGAGCTCGGGCCGTGCCGCGGCGAGATCGGTACAGATCTGCGTGCCCATCGAATGCCCGACGATCACGGGATCCTCGAGCCCGAGGTCGTCGATCGCCTTGCCGACGAGCTCCGCGAACTGACTGATCGACAGGGCGTGGCGGGCGTGCGGCACACCGCCGAACCCGGGCAGGTCAAGGGCATGGACGGGCCCGAACTGCATCAGGTGCGGCGCGAGCTGCTCGAAATAGTGCGAGGACACCCCGATGCCCGAGACGAGGATGAACGGCCTGTCGCCCACCTCCCCCACCGAACTCACCCGCGCCCAGACACCATCGCCCTGGATCCTTCGCACAACGATGTCCGGGCGGGGATCCGACTTCTCACTTTTCGTCACGTCCCATTCTCTTATGAGACGTCGGGACACCTGATCCGGACGCCCAGGGCTGCCGCGCCTCCTGCCCACCTGCCCGTGCGACGGCCCGACCACGAGGGACGTGCGGCAGCTAATCGGCGTGCCTTCGAAAGTCCCAGCAACACAATCGGCGAGACGCTTAACGGTGAGACGGCTTCCCAATACAGTGCGTTCCCCTGGTATCCGCCGAAGTTCCCGGGCCAGGAGGAAGCCGACCGCGTGTCTCAGAAGACTGTCCACCTATAGGTGAGCTGCTCGTCGCACCCGTACTTTCGGCATCATGGGGACGTCCCACACGCTGGAGGATTTCCAAACTCCTATGACGAAGGAGGGCTCCTACTTTCGTGGTGGGAGCCCTCCTCAGTTTCGCCGCACCCGTGCCGCAATGACCCTGTCCACGTCTGCCGAAGCCGCACTCTTTTGCCGTTGTTGAGCGGGGGTCAGGTGGCGGTGCTGGTGGCGTCCTGTACTTCGCCGACGAGTTCTTCGAGGATGTCCTCGAGGAAGAGCATTCCGGTGGTGTTGCCCTCGGCGTCGAAGACCCGGGCGATGTGAGCGCCGGTGCGGCGCATGGTTGCCAGGGCGTCTTCGAGGTCGCTGCTGCGGTACGCGGACGCAAGCCTGCGAACCCGCTTGGCCGGCACCGGCGCAGTGAAGGCTTCCGGGGAAGCGAGATCGGTGACGTCCTTGAGGTGCACGTAGCCGACCGGTTCGTCGGAGACGGTAAGGATGTACCGGGAGTACCCGTGCTCTCCGACGGTGCGCTGGATGTCAGCCGGGCTCGCGGTTTCGGGCAGGTGCACGATGTCCTGGATAGGTACCTCGACGTCGGCGACGGTCTTGGAGGTGAACTCGAAGGCGTTGGTCAGGGTGCCGCTGCCGTCGGCGAGGACGCCTTCCTTGGTGGACTGCTCCACGATGGTCGCGACCTCGTCGAGGGTGAACGCGCTGGTCGCCTCGTTCTTCGGTTCGACCTTGAACAGGCGCAGGATGCCGTTGGCGATGCCGTTGAGGGTCCAGATGACGGGTTTGACGACCTTAGACACGAACACCAGCGGGGGCGCGAGGAGCAGGGCCGCCCGGGTGGGCACGGAGAAGGAGATGTTCTTCGGGACCATCTCGCCGAGGACCACGTGCAGGAACGTGACCAGGAGCAGGGCCACGACGAAAGCGATCACGCCGATGGCTTCGGGTGGGATCGGGGTCAGTGCGAGGGGGTATTCGAGGAGGTGGTGGATCGCCGGTTCGGAGACGTTCAGGATCACCAGGGAACACACGGTGATACCGAGCTGGCTGGTGGCCAACATCAGGGTGGCGTGTTCCATCGCCCAGAGCGTGGTCTTCGCGGCTTTGCTGCCCGCGTCGGCTTTCGGCTCGATCTGGGAGCGGCGGGCGGAGATGACCGCGAATTCCGCGCCGACGAAGAAGGCGTTGGCGGCCAGCAGGATGAACAGCCAGATGATGCCGGGCAGGTATTCGCTCATCGGGCGGCGTCCTTCATGATTCGTTCGATGACGTGGTCGTGGGGGCTCTCGGGACCGTTCGGGGTGTGCGTGGATGGGGCCGGGTCGGCCGGGGTGAAGCGGATGCGCTCCACGTGCGATCCGACGACACGCTCGACCCGCAAGGTCCCGCGGTCGAGGTTCGCACCGTTCAGTGTCTCGCCGTCGAGGTCGACCTCGTCGCCGAGCTCGGGCATGCGGTCCAGGACGTCGGTCATGTATCCGGCGATGGTGTCGTAGTCCTCGCCCTCGGGCACATGGATACCGGTGCGTTCCTTCAGTTCGTCCGGGCGCAGGGCCGCATCGAAGGTGATCGACCGGCCGGTGCGGACGACGCCGACCCGGGTGCGGTCGTGTTCGTCCTCCAGCTCACCGACGATCTCCTCGATGAGGTCCTCGAGAGTCACGATGCCCGCGGTCCCGCCGTGTTCGTCGGTCACGATCGCGACCTGCAGCCCCTGTCCGCGCAGGAGACCCAGGAGCGTGTCGACGCTCATGGATTCCGGTACCCGCAGGGGCTCGACCATCAGCTTGTCGGCGGTCACGAGGTGCCGTGCGTCCAGGGGCACGGCGAAGGCCTGCTTGAGGTGGATGACGCCGCGGATGTCGTCGTTGTCCTGCCCGATGACAGGGAAGCGTGAGTATCCGGTGCTGACGGCTGTCGCGATGATGTCAGCGGCGGTGTCGGAGAACCGCACGGAGGTCATCCGCACCCTGGGTGTCATGACGTCATCGGCGGTGTGGTCCGAGAACAGCAGGGTGCGGTGCAGGAGTTCGGCGTGGTCCTGATCCAGGGACCCCTCGAGGGCTGAGCGGCGGACCAGGGACGAGAGTTCCTCGGCGCTGCGTGCACCGGAGAGTTCTTCCTTCGGCTCGATGCCGAAGGAGCGGATGATTTTGTTCGCCGTGTTGTTGAACAGCAGGATCACGGGCCTGAGGACCGTGGTGAACAGGGCCTGGAAGGGGACGACGAACTTCGCGGTCTGTCGGGGTAGGGCCAGGGCGAAGTTCTTCGGTACCAGCTCGCCGATGACCATGGAGAAGATCGTGGCCAGGAAAATGCCGGCGACGGCGCCGATGCCGGGCACGATGGCCTCTGGGACGCCCGCAGCTAGGAGGGGTCCGCGGAGCAGGGAGCTGATGGCGGGCTCGAATGTGTACCCGGTGAGCAGGGTCGTCAGGGTGATCCCGAGTTGCGCGCTCGAGAGGTGCGTCGAGGTGATCTTCAACGCCTTAATGGTGGGCTTCAGGCCCTTTTCGCCGCGGGCGTCGCGGGCTTCCAGGTCGCCTCGGTCGAGGTTCACGAGGGCGAATTCGGAGGCCACGAACATGCCGGTGCCGACGGTGAGGATCAGGCCGACGCCGATCATGACCAACTCATACATGGTGCGCCCCCCATCCTCGATCAGCCGGCAGTCCGGCGTTCAAGCGGGTGGAGGGCATGGGTCTATGTGAAGGAGGGTCATCCATAATGCCATCCACTTTACCGGTGAACCACTGGGAGAAGGATCATCGCAGTAGGCAGCCACCGGAGTAGCGAGTGACCGGCAGCCCTCCACAAAGGGCTTGTGTGGGGTGCCGGATTCGGAGAAGCCTTATCGAACTGGACATACTGGACTCATGAAACCTTTGCTGATCGTTCTGGCTCTGATCGCTCTCGTCCTGCTGATCATTGGGGTTGCTGTCGAGACCCTGAAGTTCCTGCTCTATGTAGGACTCGTCGTCCTTGTGGTGTCCGGCGTCCTGCTTGTGCTGCAGCGCGTACGGTCCCGGGTGCAGCGGTAGGATCGGGCCCTCCTGGCTCCACCGCTCGAGGACTAGCCGAAGGGATTCGTGTCCTGGCAGGAGACTTGGCCCGCTGTCTGGTTGATGGTTCCGGTCACATTCTGGGTGGTCAATATGTCCAGACCGTTTCGAGCGTCGGTCCCGAGGTAGACCTGCACCCCATAGATGGTTTCGTCCGCAGAGATGGTTGTGGCAGGAATCCCGAGTGCGACTGCAACGGCTTTGGCCGCATCATCAAATCCGGCGCTGTAGTAGATCCCTGTGATGGGGGTCGATGGCGCGGGCAGGTACTGCGCGCTGTCGAAACCAGCAGTATGAAGGGCCTCGACAAGCGTGGCAGGTACGTCCGAACCTGCGGTGCCGTCCGCGACCGTAATGGGCGATGAAGCCATGGTGGAATCGACGGTTCCCCCGGGTGCATTGTCCTCTTCGCCGGAGGCTTGGCTGTCGCCCTCACCGGTTGAAGCCGGCGAAGTGAGGTCGGCGCTGGAGCGTAGTGCCGCGAAGAGCTGAGGTGCGGTGGACCCGTCGAGGACCAGACGGTTCGGGTCCGCCGCGGGAACTGTGGGAACCGCGATGAAATTCACATTTGCCGGGTCGATGTCTTTGAGCCGGTCAGCAATCGTGACTAGCGCAGGGATGGAGGCAAGGCCGCGGTCGACAGTGAGGTTGCTGGTCACCGCGTCGGCGATTGCGAGGAGCCGCTGAGGGTTTCGCAGCGTGCCCTCGTCCTTCATCTTCCGGGTCAGTGAGCCGAGGAACGCCTGCTGGGCCTGGATCCGGCCCAAGTCGCCGCCGTCGCCGAACGCTGCTCGGGCACGAAGAAAGGCCAGAGCCTGCTCACCCTGCACGCTGGATGTTCCGGCAGGCAGCGTTAGGCCGGATTTTGGTTCGTCGACGGCTTCGGTGACACATACATCGACGCCGCCCACGGCGTTGGACAGCTCTGTGACGGCATGGAAGTCGGCGAGCATGAAGTGGTCAACTTCGAGCCCTGTCAGGGCGTTGACGGTGTCTATGGCACACCCGGGCCCCGCGTCCCGCATCGCACTGTTGATCATCGCGTCGGAGCGCGCATCGAAGCGTTCTCCGTTTTGCGTGTCAGTACAGGACGGGATGTCCACGAGTAGGTCTCGC